>JBGSXT010000602.1:0-7978 GCA_041751295.1 Mariniblastus sp. | reverse complement strand
CAATTCGATGCCCAAATCCTGGATACCATAACGCATGGCCCTTTTCAAATTCCGACAATAAATCTTCCAAACGTTTTGAACGTCGATGATGATCGATGGATCGGTAGCAATGCTCACGGACAATGACTCAATGGGAAGTTTTGTAACGGAAAAGATGCGTCGCCGCTGATGATGCACCGCAACATACCATTCTAGATCGAAAACGGCCGCAGATTCGGGACATGTCCGGGCCTATTCCTGTGTCAGACGTTCGCGCTTCGATCTGCCTAATACAAAACGCACAATCCAACCAAGAAACAGAGCCGCCAACAGCGGTCCAAACTCGTACCATGTTACGTAGAAATCGAAAAACGTGGTGCCCTGATACTGGAACGATTCAGAATTGGGGAAAATCCATTTGAGCAGGCCCGAATTTCCAAACTGTTGCTCTAAAAACGCAATGGCGTTGGACTGACCGCAATGGGAATCGAACCAGAATCTCAGATAATACGCAAACAGCAATCCCGACATCAAAAACCAGACCCGGCTTCTGGCGAACACCAGCAATGGCATCGCCCATATCCAGTACCATGGATTTTGGGTGGGCGAAAGGAGCCAGAACCAGGCCAAGGTGAGGAACGCCATTTCCAGCCAGCGTCGGGGCTCAGGTTGGTGAACCACTTGGATACATGACCAAATGACAATCAATCCGAAGACCGCAATCGTGATCACGCGCGTCGTAAAAAAAGCGTAATGCTGCGGCCGGTAATTGAATTGCTGGTTATCAGACGTCGAAAAAACTGGTTTGACAAATTCGACGACGCCGTTTCGAAATTCGTTTGAAGTTATCCGAAACCAGGGGTTCGGGTCAGGTTCATTTGGTGGCATGTCCGGTTTCAGGTTCTCAACCACCAGCATGAACAGGAAATCATTCATTTCCCAATACTTTGAAAATGCCTCGATGCCGTTGGGGTCCGCAGATTCGATATTCAACTTCTCGCCTGTAACCGAATGGGCAACTTGCTGGATTGCGTCCAGATTCCTGATCATCGGCCAGGAAAAAACAAATGTGGCAAGCGCGAATAGAATGATCGTAGCAAACGAAAGTGTTCGCTTATGGCGGAACAGGATGAGCGCCCAAATGGGAAACAGGACAATCGGGTAAACCTTGGCAGCCACAGCAACGGCGAGGAAAACAGCGGCCAGCAACGACATGAGCCAAACGTGTCTCAAGCACGCTGAGCTGTCCAATTGAGTCGGCGAACTATCGGCCAATTCTCTATCTAATTCGGTTTCCGCCTCGACCGATTTCTTTGGCCACATTGCCCTGATCGTCAGGTAGATCGCCAGCATCGTGAACAACGTCGCAATCGAATCGAGGTGTCCACTATTGGCAATTTCCTTGATCAGCAGCGGGCACCACCAATAAGCCATCGAAAGCACCGGCGACATGCCAACGTGGATCAGCAACAACACGACCAGGAATCCGGTGGCCACATCAAACAACACCAACATCGACTTCATTGCGATCAAATAGTCTGCTGTTACGGCCCGTTGGTCGACAAGCGCGATTGAAAGCGCGAAGAACAGCTGACTTGTGGGCGGATATGGCGATGTATAGCTTCCAAAATGTATGGTTTCCAACACCCGTTCCAGTGCAGGACGACTCCTAACCAATGCGCACAGTGATGGCAAGCCAGCGCGCTCTTCCGCCTTGAGTGGGTCGTCAATCGCCTGCAGCACAGTAGCGGGAGAAAACAGGTACGGATCGTTTCCATTGGCGACAACGGCTCCGTCCCAGATATATCGATACAGATCGATTTCCTGAATTGGAGTAGAAGAAATCATCACAACCCGGAACAGGATTCCGAATCCAATCACAATGGCCAGTTGAAAGATGTTGCACGCTGCTCGCTGTTTCCGCGCGGAACAGCCTCCAACGGCGATCCAGGCACAACAGTAGACTCCGAACGCAGCCAGTAACCACTGGATCACAGGCAGCAGCGGCCGGCCGGCCTTTTCCGAGTTCGGCTCAAACTCTGTACTCAGGCCATCGATAACGAAAAAAATTCCAGACAACAGCAAGCCGCACAATACAAGTACAAAACCTGTCAAAATGGTCTTGGAATTTGGATTCATTCTGCTGACGCCTGCCAAACTCGCATTTTAGCTGCCCGGCGACTTTGTTAGAATTTGAGCATGGAGTAGAACAATAATCTTGATGTGTTGGAACCTATTGAAAACTTTCGGCGCATTCAATCCCAAGTCAATTTTTTATTCAGGAGACCCAAAATGAAAATGAGAATTGTTACAGCTGTGATCGCATGTTGCTTGCTCGTTAACAGTGCAGCTTTTGCACAGTCCGATTCTCGATCACCTGGTGCAGTTGTTCCGACGCCGATTCAAGCGGATGGCTTAGTTGTTCCAATGGAACAACAAGAAATGTCGTCGCCAATGACACCCCAGCCAATGGAGCCTCAGGGTCAGGCGTCCGGATCGATGGTGCAACAGGGCATGGCTGGTGGAGCGTCATGTCTTGATTGCCCTTCCAGCGCCGCAGCCGGATTTTCAATGGACGGTGGCTTTGTTGACGGCAGTCAGCAAATGATGGCTTCGCAATTTCCCATGGATTCGGGGATGGGCTGCAGTGGCTGTTCCGGCGGATTCAGCTCGCCCGCGCCGACCTTCTCATCGTCGGGATGTTGCTCCTCGTCAGGCTACTACCCATCCGCCGGCGTCAGCGGGCACGGTTTCTGGGGTGGCGGTCATCGGAGCCGGGGACAAGGGTGGTTTGGGCGTCGCTGTTGCGGTTATTGATCTGCAAGGGGATGACGTTCTAGCCGGGCCGTAATTGCTTCCTCCGGTTCGAGGCGAATTTGCCAAGGACCTACGTGGTGTGACCCAGACCTGCGGCTGAACACAATTAGGGCTCACAGAAGTGATTCTGATGGGCCTTTTTTCGTAGTTTTTCCGATTTGTATTTCGAACGCAGCCGTAAATTCAGTTATCTTTTCAGGTAGTCATGACGCATACGGGAAAAACACCAGTTCAGGCCATCGCATGATCCAGAAAGGAAACACGATTTCGCGGTTGGATTCATTCCTGTTCTGCGTGTTATTGACAGTTGGTTTAGCCGGCTGTCAGAGAGATTCCGAACCTGTAATCGATCTGAAGACGCACGATTCTCTCCAATTTTCTGCCCAGCCTGTCAGTCCCAACCAACAGGCTGTTTGGACATCCCAACCCGAATCAGAGTTGGAATTAGCCATGCTCAAATTCAGGAAAGATCTGCAACAACTCGCTGAATTTGCCAATGAAGTTCGAACCGGCGAGAACTATCCGGAAATTCCGCAGCTCTTTGCCGCGCAGTTCGAGACCACATTCATCGAACGAAACCGGCTGCAAAAGGAATTTCTGGACGAACGAATTCGTATCGCCAGCTGGGAATTGTCGAATCAAACTCCGACCTATTACGAAACCATTGCGCTCCGACGCCTGTTTCGCACACTACTTGATCCGTGGCGGACGGCTACTGCTTTTCGAATTGAATTCCAGCTTCATTCGCTCGAGGATCGACCCAATTTTTACGATGCCGAAATCATGGTGAACATCAGCGGTAACGTCAACGCCCAGACGATTGCTGCCACCGGAGCCAGCCAGGAAATTGGTCGATCAGCAACGGGAGTTTGGCAAATCATCTGGGAAAAGAATGCCGACGGTACGGAACCGAAAATCAAACAGGTCGACATGCTGTCTCACGAGGAAATCATCAACTATATCGACCAGGGAGTCATGTTTCAGGATTGCACCAAGTCGGTGTTGCGCAATGATCAACCGTTAATGGATGTTTTGTCCTATGGGCTCGATCAATGGGCCGAGCGGATCCCCGGACTCGACATTATTGGCGACAACGGGTTGTCGATTGGGGATGTCAATAATGATGCACTTGATGACCTGTATGTCTGCCAACCACACGGCATCGGAAATCAGCTGCTGATTCAAAATCCGGACGGTACCGCAGATAACAAGGCAGCCGCTGCAGGAGTCGACTTCCGCGACAACAGTTTGGCGGCATTGATTGTCGATATCGACAACGATGGGCGACAGGACCTGGTCATTGCCACGGACGAGGCGTTGGTTCTGATGTCCAGCGACGGCAAGGGATCGTTCCAGCTGGAACATGAATTAAAGATCGGACGTGGAACCCAGTCATTGTCGGCAGCTGATTTTGATCAGGACGGCGACCTTGACCTGCTGTTGATCAAGTTTCGCCCGGTAGCGGAATTCGATGACATTTTTGCGCAGCCCAAAAATGAAATGATGAATGCCCTTAACGGTGGCCGCAATATACTGTTGCGCAACGATGAAGCCTGGGAGTTCAAGGATGTGACCAGTGATGTTGGACTGGCCGTAAACAACCAGCATTACACTCGAGCCGCCATGTGGCTTGATTACGATGCCGATGGTGACCAGGATCTGTACTTCGCCAACTATTTCAATCAGGACTCACTGTTTGAAAATCGAAACGGCTGGTTTCGGGAAGTCGCCAAAAAAATGCTGCCGGGAATAGTGGCGAACAACTCCAGCGTATCTGCCGGCGATTTCAACCGCGACGGCAAATCTGATTTTTTTGTTGCCGCCGATGCTGGCTTCACGGCGCGTCGAATTGCCAAACAATACATTGAAGGCGGCGGTCAAAAATTGAAGGAAGCTGAGGGATACTCGGGTCAGAATCAGGTGCTCTACTTCTCCGACGACGAGGAATCACTATCGAACTTCGAATTCCAACCGCCCGTATTTTCCAGCGAATCGAGCTACGGATCCGTCGTGGCCGATTTCAACAATGATTCCTGGGAGGACATTGCCGTGACCAATGGCTGGTTGACACGCCGTGACGACCGGCGCGCCGAATCGTTCTTTTATCGCCACTTGCTCGACTCGGGCGACGACGAAAACGTCGCCACGGCCAATCCGTTTCAAGCCCAACATGAAGTATCGGATTTGTGCCGCGCCGGCGATTCATTTAACGGATTTCAGCGGAATCGCTGTTTCCTGTCGCTGGGGTCATTGTCGTTTTCGAATTACTCCAATTCCTCCGGATTTGATTTCGACGATGACGGCCGCGCTGTCGGATCCACAGACTGGGACGGAGACGGGAACGTCGACCTGGTCGTTACCAACCGAACTGCTCCTCGACTGCGGATTTTGCATAACCGCTATCGCGGAACGAACGGGTTCCTGAAATTGGGGCTGGTTGGAACGAAATCCAATCGGGACGCAATTGGAAGTCGAGTGGAAGTCCATCTGGTTGGCGAAAAAACTCCACTGGTCAAAATGTTGACGGCTGGGTCCGGTCGCGGGGCGCAGTCTTCCAAGGAAATGCACTTTGGATTGGGAGACAGTATCGGTATCGAAAAGGTGATCATCCACTGGCCCGATGGCAGCGCGCAGACGTTTACCGAGTTGCAGTCTGGGAAGAACTATCGGATCGTCGAGGGAGAAAACGAGGCGGCCGAGAGAACTAACGATCGTTATCGAATTGCGATCGATGCTGGGGCGATTCAACCAGCCATGGGAACTCCGGATACCGATCGGATTCGGTTCTTCCCCACGACTCGATTGCCGATTCTGCAATATCGCAGCTTTGGTAATCCTCAAAAACTGAAATGGTATCAAATCGAGAACGTCGGGCGACGACCACTGTTTTGCATTTTCTGTTCAATTGAAACGGACAACACCGACCTGCTGCGTGATTGGAATTCGCGTGGCCCCGATTTTACCCGACTCAATGCCGATCTGCTGGCTGTATTTCATGGCAATGAATCTGACAATGATGCGCATGTGAAAAAATCGCTGCTGCAGGTTGAGAATGCCGATTTCAAATTCCCCTGGGGTGATCTTTCCGAGGCCAGTAATGACAAGCTGTCGCAATTGTTGGGCCAATGGTTTTTCCGGCAGGCGCTGCCGGAAGAACCGTTTGCAATCCTGCTCGATGGCGATGGCAATATCCATTACGCCTACGATAACGGGGAATTGAGTTGGGAGACCGTTGCGCCTGATCTGGAAAATATCGCCAATCGAAATTTTGCGCTGGATCAGGTCACGGCCAGCGCTGAAGAAAATTGGCTTCACCGCAGTCGGATACCCCGTTTTGATCGCCTCCAGCAGCGCTTTACAGAAATCGGCTATGACCGGGACGCCAAAGTGTATGCCGACCTGGCGGTTCGCCAGGATTCGCAGAATTTTCTCAACCGTGCGATTGATTTGGCTTCTTCGGGAAATCTGGCGGAAGCATTGACTGCGGCGGAACGCAGCCTTGAACTGAATCCAAATTCTGTCGAAGCCCTGATCGAACTGGCCGAAATTTCGCGCCAATATTCTTTGACTGCAGACCAGCAGGCTCGGACACGAATGCTGCGGACAGCCGGGCAACTGCTGGACGACGCCCTCGTTCTGGAGCCGAACAACATCGACGCCATCCTCGCTCGAGCGGAAATCTTCCGATTGCAAAAGGACATCGAAAATGCAATCGATCTACTGATCAAATACCTGCAGATCGATCCCGAATGCTGGCGGGTTCACGCAACCGTCGGGCGACTGTTTTTTCACAAACGGCAAGATGTCGAAGCGGCCCGTTACTTGATCACTGCGATCGAGAATCGGCCTACTCTTCCTTACGTCGCCGGTGACTTGGGCTATTTGTATCTGTTGAACAAGGAATATGGTGATGCGGCAGAATTCCTGAAGCTGGCGATCAGGTTGCAACCCAGTGATTCCGACCTCAAGCGTCATCTGGCGGAGGCCGAATTCTGGCAGGGTAATTTTGAATCGGCAGGCCAGTTGCTGGAGCAAACAGTAACTTCCCAACCCACACTTCCCCATCCAAAAAAGCTGCTCGCATGGCTCAAGGGATGCAGCCCGTTTGCCAGTTTTCGCGATGGCCAAGCAGGCTTGGCATTGATCGGTCCGTTTGTCGATCCGAATATCGAACCGTCGCCAGTCGTATTGGAAATTCAGGCCGTTTGTTACGCCGAAAACGGAAACTTCGGCAAAGCGATGGAATCGCAACAACAAGCCCTCGATTTGATCGAAAATGGCCGCTCGCTGGAAAAATACTCACCCAATCAGTTGGCTGCTTTGAAAGATCGACTGGAGCTGTTCAAGCGCCGTAAGTCGTACACGATGAACGACACCAGGGACGTACCCATCAATCCACCGCGTCGGAATTGAACTGGCGTCAGTGAAACGTCGTGATCTGTTCCAATCCCTTTTTGGAAATCACTGGCACTTTGGCATCTGCGGCCGGATAACCGACCACCAATACGAGAAAAGGACGCTCGTTGGGAGGTCGGTCAAGGATTTCGTTGAGGAATTTCATCGGACTGGGCGTATGGGTCAGCGTCGCCAATCCACAGTGATGCAAAGCAGTAATCAACATTCCCGTGGCAATTCCCACCGATTCGTTGGCGTAGTAATTCTTGACTCGGCTGCCGTCGGCGTTGACCTCGTGCGATTTCGCAAAGATCACAATCAGATAGGGCGCGATTTCCAGAAACGGCTTGTTCTCGTCGGTACCCAGCGGTGCCAGAGCATCGAGCCATTCTTGGGGCGCACGTCCGTTATAGAATTCCCGTTCTTCCTGCTCTGCCGCGACTCGGATTTGCGATTTGATTTCGGCACTGGCAACAATCGCAAAATGCCAGGGCTGCAAATTAGCTCCATTGGGTGCGGTGCCGGCCGACAACAGGCATTGTTCAATGATCTGGCGCGGCACCGGGCGATCGCAAAAATCGCGGACAGTTCGCCGCTGTTTGATCTGTTGGTAAAACTGCTGCGAGCGGGCGATCATTTCCGGTTGGGGCAATTCCCGAAACGACTCCAACGGGACAAACGGATATTTATCGGGCATGGGTTTCCTTTGACAGGCATCAGAATCATGGGTTGGCCGTCACCGCTTGACGGATTTGTGGTTTGGCAACGGGTTGTGCCATTCGCCGCC
>JBGSXT010000601.1:0-3794 GCA_041751295.1 Mariniblastus sp. | reverse complement strand
TTACGCGCTTGGCGAAATTGCCGACGAAGTTCACGGCGGTTTTCGCGCTGCCAATAAATCCCGCTTGACAGTCGCCGGCGAACTCGGCATTCCACAGGTGATTTGCCCCGGCGGTGCCGAACACATCGGAATCTGGGTCAGCGAGCCCAATTTCGTGCCGGAAAAATACCGGAATCACAAGTACGTGTTTCATAACCCCTATAGTTTTGTGCCCCGTTTGACAGTCGAGGAGATTCGGCTGGTGGGAAGCACGATTTGCGAGCGGCTGGCAGGCACAACTGGGAACTGCGTTGTCCTGATACCGGAAAAAGGAGTCAGCCGCTACAGCGTTGCCGGTGGGCCTCTTCATGATCCGGAAAGTGATCGGACGTTTTTTGAAACGATTGCAAATGGGCTGCCCAAATCAATCGAGATTCGATCTTTGGATCTTGCGGCCGAAGACCCGGAATTCGTTGAAACGGCCTTCAATACATTGATCGCTTTGATCGAGCGAACTCGATAGACCACTCTTGTATGTTGATAATCGAACCATTGCGATGCTTGAGAACGCGCCCGTCCGAACGTTGAAACATGGTGAATTGACCATCGAGGGTTATTCGCGCGCGGCGGTTCAGACCTATTGGCGGATTCCCGAATTGAAACTCGGTTTTGATATGGGTGCTCAACCGTGGGACTTCATGGGTACACCAACCTGGCTGATCACTCATTGCCATCTCGATCATATCGCCGCGCTGCCGTTGTATGTCGCCCGCCGCCGGTTGATGAAGATGGAACCCCCGCAGATTCTGTTGCCCGAACATGCAATTGAACCGGTCCGGCAGATGTTGAAGTCATTCGAGCGGCTGGATCGTGGCCGATTACCGTGTGAATTGATCGGTATGAAGGATGGCCAGGAATATGAACTGTCGCGAGAATTGGTTGTACTGGCTTTGGAAACCAAACATCGCATTGAGAGTCTCGGCTACGTCGTTTTCCATCGACGAAACAAGTTGAAGCCGGAATTTGCGAGTCTGAATGGCGAACAGATCCGCAATTTGAAATTGGCCGGCACGGAAATCACCAACGAAATCCGCATGCCCCAAATCGGATTTACTGGCGACACGAACCCAGCCGGATTGGACAACAACCCGCTGTTCTATGAATGCCAGATATTGATTACCGAATTGACGTTTGTGGCACCGGATCACCACCGGAATATCATTCATAAACACGGGCACATTCATCTGGATGATTTTTGTGAACGGCTGGCCAAATTCAAGAACGAATTGGTGATCGCCTCGCATTTCAGTACGCGTTACAGCGACCAGCAGATTCGCCGCTTCGTCGCAAAACAGATTCCCGACATGCTGGATGGGCGTCTCTCTTTGTGGCTTTGATCCCGAGATGGCGTCGCCCACGTTCAATCCGAAACCGGACAAGATCAGATCTCTGTACATTCACGTGCCGTTCTGCCGGCATCGCTGCGGGTACTGCAATTTCACGCTGGTCGCTGATCGGGATGATTTGATCGAACGGTATTTGGAGGCGCTGGCAACTGAGATCGGCTGGCTCTCGTACCGGCCAGTAATTTCGACGCTGTTCCTTGGCGGTGGCACACCCAGCCATTTATCCCCCGACCAGATTCGACGGTTGTTTGATATTCTTGACAACGGTTTTATCTATGCCAGCGATCCGGAAATTTCCGTGGAATGCAATCCAAACGATTTGAATGCCGCACGGGCGGACGCGCTGCGCGAGTGCCGCGTGAATCGGATCAGTTTCGGGGTTCAATCTTTCAACCCCGATAAACTTTCCGTTTTGGAACGCGATCATACGCCGGCGGATATTTTGACGGCCGTCGACTATTCCCGGCAGATCACGGACAACGTTTCGCTGGACATGATATTCGCTGTACCCGGCGAAAGCGTCGATCACTGGCGAAGTGATCTGGAGGCCGCATTGGGGTTGAGTCCGAGTCATCTCTCGACCTACGAACTAACGATCGAAAAAGGGACTCAATTCTGGAATCGCCGACAGCGCGGTTGTTTAGAGGTGCCAGACGAGGACTTCCGCGCCGAATTGTTTGAAATTGCAATCAGCGAGGCAAGTGCCCACGGCCTGCAGCACTACGAGATTTCCAGTTTCGCTAAACCTCAAGCCCGCTGCCAACACAATCTGTCCTATTGGAATGGAAACGACTACCTGGCATTTGGCCCGGGAGCCGCCCGGTTTGTTGACGGCGTTCGCGAGACCAATCACCGCAGCACCACGGCCTGGCTAAAGCTGGTAGAGTCCGGTAAGTCGCCCGTCACGGAACGGCAAATCCTCAGCCTCCGCGAAATCGCCGTCGATCGGCTGGTTTTTGGGCTGCGCCAAATCGACGGAATATCGATCCGCGGGTTTCGAGCGGCGACCGAAATCGACCCGATCCGGCTGATGGGAAACGCCGCCGATCTGCTGTTCAAGGAATCACTGATCGAGCTAGACGGGGATCGGTGCAGACTGACGTCCCGGGGAATCATGCTGTACGATGGCGTCGCGGCGGAAATAATTGCCGCTGCCTATCCTTAACATTCTGGATCGGCTTTGAAGTCGTCAAACAAATTGCTTCCGAATGTCGGTTTGCGGCTGGCGACCCGGTTCATGGCTTGACACATCGCACGATTCCGAAACCCGTTATTTGGCCCACGAAACGCCGAGAACTCTTTGACTGATTTGAGGGTTGTGGCGCTGTCTGGCTATCCAATTAAAGGGTTCCTGGCGACCAGCGGCATGAAAAGATTGACCTTTTGTTGATAACAGGATATTCTTTGAGACGAATTCAGGCGATCAGCCTGATTCTTTTAGAAAAGCCTATTGCATACTGACCTTTGATCAGGAGATCGAAATGAGCCAATACCAAAACAATCCATACGTCACGCCCGCCTATGGCATGAACACGATTGCCGCCGCCGCAGCGGTCGACGAGCGCGTCCGATTCATTCGCAACACTTACCTGCACCTGGCGGGAGCGGTGTTTGCATTTGTGATGTTGG
Source organism: Mariniblastus sp. (assembly GCA_041751295.1). Classification (GTDB taxonomy): domain Bacteria; phylum Planctomycetota; class Planctomycetia; order Pirellulales; family Pirellulaceae; genus Mariniblastus. The sequence goes on along the minus strand of JBGSXT010000601.1, from coordinate 780 downwards.
AGTTGACGATCTTCACCCAGTTCCCGGACGTCGTCGAAAAACTGTGCGGATTCATGTTGGGAACACAATACAGCTGGTTGATTGTATTGGGCCTGTTCATGGTCGTCAGCTACTTTGCCGAACGCTGGGCCATGTCGAGCACGTCAAAGGGTTTGCAGTACGCCGGTTTGGGAACGTTCGTGGTCGCGGAAGCGATCCTGTTTGTTCCGTTGTTGTACATCGCGAATACATTTCATCCGGGGGCCATTCAATCGGCGGCCGTCGTCACGCTGATCATCTTTGCCGGGCTGTCGGCCGTGGTGCTGGTCACGAAAGCCGACTTCTCGTTCCTGAGATACGCACTATATCTTGGTGGGTTGGCTGCCATGGCTGCCATCGCGGTATCCATTTTTACGCAAGGCACTTTTCTTGGCCAATGGTTTTCGTGGGCCATGATCGTGTTTGCCAGCGGATACATTCTGTTTCACACTTCCAACATCCTGCACCACTATCGAACGGACCAGTATGTGGCCGCGGCGCTTTCGCTGTTTTCGTCCGTGGCGTTGCTGTTTTGGTACGTGTTGCAGCTGTTCATGAGCCGCGACTAATTGGACAGCGACACGTTCAAGTAGGCCAGTCTGTCCCAGACTGGCCAAAAGATCGTTTTATCCGAGCCTCGGAGAGACTCGGCTACGTGTCCCAACCACTGAGCTCGTCAGGGAAAAGTGGGCCAAATTGCTTCAGGTTTGGAAACTAGTTCGGAATTGATTAACATCTTTAGCGTCTGAACCTCGAGGAATA
>JBGSXT010000600.1:0-1782 GCA_041751295.1 Mariniblastus sp. | reverse complement strand
ATGGGCGGCCAGGTACGAGTACACCGTTTCGCTGCTCGATCGCCAGGACAACGACGCAGCCGGTATCAACAGCGCCAGCATTTGCTTGCGCGGACCGATGGCTTATGGATACCTGAAAGGGGAAGCGGGTTTACACCGGCTTGTTCGCATCAGTCCCTTCAACGCTGATGGCAAGCGCCAAACCAGTTTCGCCGCCATCGACGTTGCGCCCGAAGTTTCGGATGCTGTTGAAATCGAGATTGATGAAAAAGATGTCAAAACGGATACGTTCCGGGCCAGCGGAGCCGGCGGCCAACACGTCAACAAAACCGACAGTGCCATTCGACTGACCCATCTGCCAAGCGGAATCGTCGTGCAGTGCCAGAGCCAGCGCAGCCAGCACAAGAATCGGGCCCAGGCATGGAAGATGTTGCGGGCGCGGATGGCCCGTATCGAGGATGAGAAACGGGATGAGGAAGAGGCGAAAAAGTATCAGAGCAAAGCGCGAGTCGGATTCGGTTCGCAAATTCGGAACTACTTCCAGCACCCTGATCAACGGGTCAAAGACGCCCGCACCGGATACTCGATGGGCGATTTCAACCGAGTCCTCGACGGCGACATCCAGGGTTTTCTCGATGCGTATCTGCAATGGCGCGTGAAAGAAAATTCCTGATGGGTCAGCCGCCCCGGACCGAACACCTGCAGCGCGTCGATGCCAAGGGTCGCGGCCTGTTTGTGCGTTGTGATTGGGCCGTCGACCGTTATCAACATCAAATAGGCTGGGTGATTGATGGCATTGAGCATGCGGCGCTGGAGAGTCGGGAAGGAACGCCCGACGATCAGTGGCCGCCCAGTCCACCGCTGCAACAGCTTTCGATGCAAATGATCGAAGGGAATCCGGCCTTGTTGGGGGTCGGCATGGCTGGATCGAGCCACTGGTCGGCTTCATTCGTGTTGCTGCAACAGAAGATCGTAGAATTGGTCGTCGAGCTGGCCTGTCTGGTTCCCAAAAATGCTGGCGCTGAAACACGAACCCATCCCGTCTTGAGATCGACCTACAAATTGAAAGAACCGTTTCAAGTCCCGAAAACTGCCGCCGAAACGCATGATTTTTCTGGCGAATCGGATATCCCTGCTGCGGGCAGACAAGTGGACGCAACCATTGGACTTGAACGATTCCCAATGGCCCGCAACCGCCCATCCATTCTCCTGCAGCAACCGGGCCTGACGGATTTGGTGGCCTCCGCGAGAGGTCCCGAATCCACGCTCCAAGATGTCATGGCCATTGGCGAGCGGTTGTTGATCTTTGGTCCGGCATCAGTCAGTACCACGGGAGCCACGCAATGGTCATTTCGAATCGGTGTGGCCAATTGAGCGACATCCGCGCTGGCAAAATTGACCCAACGCCGCAGAAGAGTCTGCTGTGTGCACGGACATAGACGTTTCGCGCATTGCACCGCCGACTGCAAATCCGAATCATTCTCGGCGATTTCATCGAGTCGCCATATTTTTCTTTGTCGCTGGGTTCAAACTGGAAGTTTTCCGGTCACAATGACCGTTCCGAATGGTTGCTTTGCCCGATTCTACTTTGGAGTCATTATGAAAATCGCTGCAGAAAGATGCCGCTGGTTCCTTCCTGTTGGCGGCGACTTTGCCAGACAACAACAAAACTGCCATCGGAGTAATTGGCAAGGGTTGCAGCCGCCTGCGAACTGGTCGTAAACGTGTTGGCCTGGATTTCATGCCGAACCGAATCAGCCAAAGAAGCCCGATTGTTTCTCGGGACAGCCAAATTGATCGACG
>JBGSXT010000599.1:0-4729 GCA_041751295.1 Mariniblastus sp. | reverse complement strand
CCAGCTGGTCAAAATCCAGGACGTCACGAAAGAGGTCAATGCAGCGGTGAACCAATCGATGTCCGCCAGCGATGCTGCTACGGCGCGGCGGGCCGTCATCGCGAAAATCTCAAAAGCAGCACTTGACGAGAGTGGCTTACGCAGCGATGTCGTCACGCTGTACGGCGGTGGACGGTATCACCTGTACCAATACAAAAAGTACACCGACGTTCGGTTGGTCTGGTCACCCGAAGCGGCGATTGCGTTTTTCGGCGGTGATGCGGACAATTTCGAGTATCCACGATACTGCCTGGATGCATGCCTGTTCAGGGTTTATGAAAACGACAAACCGGCTCAGATCGAGCATTTCCTCAAATGGTCCGGAAATGGACCTGCTGAAAACGAACTGGTTTTTGTTTCGGGCAATCCAGGCAGAACCAGCCGGATTTTCACTACGGCGGCGCTCAAGAACCAGCGGGATGTGCGGTTGCCAAACGTGCTCGACTTTCTTCGACGTCGCGAGATTCTGCTGCAACAATTCAGTCTGCGTGGAACCGAACAGGCGCGGATTGCCAGCGACGATCTGTTTGGCGTCCAGAATGCCCGCAAAGCCCGGATGGGAATGTTGCGTGGATTGCAGGATCCGGCGGTCATGGCGGCCAAGGTACAGTCGGAAGCCAAATTGCTCGAACAGATCAAGTCAGATCCTGCTTTGCAGAAATATGCTTCGGCATGGGATCGAATTGCGGAAGTTCAGGGCCGGCAAACCGCGCGAATCGACCAAGGACTGTCGATGAATACCAGACTGTTTGCGATCGCGCAGCAACTCGTCCAAATGGCTGCCGAAGATCAAAAGCCTTCCGAGGATCGTTTGACCGAATACGCAGACGCCGGGCGCGAGTCATTTGAACAACAACTGTTTTCATCGGCACCAATCCATCCGGAACTCGAACAGGTTCTGATCGGCGATCTGCTGGCCCGAACGCTGGAGCTACGAGGCGCCGAACATCCATCATGTGTCACCATGCTCAACGGCAAAAGCCCACTCGATCGGGCCGCCGAGTTGGTGGGTGGTACGCGACTGGCAGATGTCGAATTTCGCAAGCAGCTGGCAGCTGGCGGTATCGATGCGATTAACGCCAGCGACGACCCGATGATCGTGTTCGCCAGACTCGTTGACGACGAAGTCAGAGCATTCCGCTTGGAGTCCGAAGAACTGCAGGAGATTGAGCGGCAGGCCTATGCGGAAATCGCGGAAGCGCTGTTTGCGACGCAAGGCACTTCGACGTACCCCGATGCCACTTTTACTTTGCGGCTCGCATTTGGCCCCGTAGCAGGTTATGAACAGGCAGGTGAGCAGATTCAAGCGTGGACAAACATGGCCGGCGCATTCAATCACGAAGCCGATCACGAAGGCCAAAAGGACTACGAACTGCCGGAAAGCTGGCAGAACGCCCGCGAACGTATCAGCGAGTCAACGCCGTTCAATTTCGTCTGCACCGCCGATATCATTGGCGGCAACAGTGGCAGTCCAGCCGTCAATAAAGACCTCGAACTGGTGGGGTTGATCTTTGACGGCAACATCCAGTCACTGACAGCCGACTATGTTTACGACGATCGCCAGGGTCGCAGTGTTTGTGTTCACAGCAGCGCCATTCGTGACGCATTGAGGTATGTTTACGACGCCGAATCGATTGCCGACCAACTGGGACAATAACGGGCGTCTGTTGCAGGTATTGGCGGTGTCCCGAAACAATAGAATGTGAAACGATCGACGAACTTTCGGACCCAAAATCACCGGTTTGCTCCGCGCTGCCGTAATTTTTTACAATCGCCGCCAGGCATGATCAACCGACGGAATAAGTTTTTTTCCGGTGAAAATTCCGGGAATTTAGCATGAACTTCATGCCGGGATTCGATCCCTGGCCTCGAATTGTTCGTAACGATGGATGTGATTACAGAATGGTTGCGTCCCGCAGTCGACATGGATACATGAATGAAACTTGGAACGGAGACCATCCTATATGGCTGATCATCGCGACTCCATATTTTCAATCTCGAACCTGTCTCGGGATTTTACGTCCTCGATTGTGGTGTTTTTGGTCGCCCTGCCACTTTGCCTCGGTGTAGCTCTTGCTTCTGGTGCGCCGCTGTTTTCTGGAATCATCGCCGGGATTGTTGGTGGAATCGTGGTTGGTTCGCTGAGTGGGTCTCACACCAGCGTGAGTGGACCTGCCGCCGGATTGACGGCCGTCGTGGCAGCGCAGATCGCCAACCTTGGAACCTTCGAAGCGTTCCTGTTGGCCGTGGTGGTTGGTGGAGCGATTCAAATCGGCATGGGAATCGCCGGGGCTGGCGCGATGTCTGCGTTTTTTCCATCCAGCGTCATCAAGGGTCTGCTGGCTGCGATCGGCGTGATTCTGATTTTGAAGCAGATTCCGCACCTGCTGGGACACGACACAGATCCGACGGGCGAGATGTCGTTCATCCAACCGGACAAACAGAATACTTTTTCAGAATTTATCACCCTGTTCCAGGGGGAAATGCACTTAGGGGCAGCGACTGTCGGTTTGATTTGCATTGCGATATTGGTTCTTTGGGACCGCGTGAAGCCGCTCAAGAAAACAGGCGTACCAAGCGCTTTGATCGTAGTATTGGCGGGAGTTGGACTGCAATTGCTGTATGCCCGTTTCGGCGCCGGCTGGGCGATCGGGGCAAATCATCTTGTGCAAATCCCAGTCGCCGAAAATATCCCCGCCATGGTGGGGCTGCTCAGCTTTCCGGACTTTTCGCAGTATCTCAATCCGGCGATTTATGTCGGCGGATTGACCATCGCCATTGTCGCTTCGCTGGAGAGTCTGCTGAACCTTGAAGCAGTCGACAATCTTGACACCCAGCATCGGCACTCGCCACCCAATCGCGAATTGATCGCGCAAGGCGTGGGCAATATGGCCGCCGGCTTGATCGGGGGCATTCCGGTCACCTCCGTCATTGTTCGCAGTTCCGTCAATGTGAACTCCGGCGCGACGAGCAAAATGTCGACCATCTTTCATGGCCTGTTGCTGCTGGTTTGTGTTGCCCTGGTTCCGGTCTATTTGAACATGATTCCATTGTCGGCTTTAGCAGCAATTTTGATCGTGACCGGGTTCAAACTGGCAAAACCGGCACTGTTCCGCCAAATGTGGGAGCAGGGAAAGTATCAATTCAGTCCGTTTGTGATCACGCTGTTAGCGATTGTTTTCACTGATCTTCTGATCGGGATTCTGATCGGGCTGGGTGTCAGTGCTCTGTTCGTTCTGAACAGCAATCTGCGACGTCCGATCCGCCGCATCGTCGAGAAGCATCTGGATGGAGACATAATTCACGTCGAGCTGGCAAACCAGGTAAGCTTCCTCAATCGCGCCGCATTGACCAACCTCCTGAACGATGGGCCGCGTGGGACGAAGTTTCTGATTGACGCCTCCGATTCGGATTACATCGATCCGGATGTTCTTGAGCTGATCCGTGATTTCAAAGACAACATCGGACCAGCCCGCGGCGTCAGCCTGAGTCTGCGCGGGTTTCGAAAGAAATATGAACTGCATGACGAAATTCAATTTGCCGATTACTCCACCCGTGAACTTCAGGATCGGGTGACGCCACAGCAGGTTCTGGAAATCCTGAAGGAAGGCAACCGGCGGTTTCAAACTGGACACCGGATTTCGAGGGACTTCAGCCGGCAGGTGTATGGTACAGCAGCGGGTCAGAATCCGCTGGCGGTTGTACTCAGTTGTATTGATTCCCGCGTTCCCAGTGAACTGGTGTTTGATTTGGGAATCGGCGATATCTTCAGCGTTCGCGTCGCCGGGAACGTTATTGGAACGAAATCTCTGGCAAGTATCGAGTACGGCGTGGCGGTTGCCAATGCCAAACTGGTCCTGGTATTGGGACATACGCGTTGTGGCGCAGTAACTGCAGCGGTAAACCTGTTAAATGACAGGCGCAGTGTTGAACAGGCCAGCGGTTGTCCAAATTTGCATGCCATCGTACATGAGATTCAGTTATCCATCGGCGACGATGAAGCTGGTCAGGACCTGAATGGGATGGACGCCGAACAAAAGGAGTTCCATGTCGACCATGTTGCGCGAAGGAATGTGAAGCGTACCTTGCATGAGGTCGTTGCGCGTAGCGATGCAATTCAAAAATTGGTTGACACCGGTCATATCATGGTCGTTGGCGCAATCTACGATGTAAAGACCGGAATGATAGATTACCTTTCAGATGTAGAATCCGTTAGCCAATCGCGACAGATTGACGAAGTTGATTCTGCTGGAACCAGAACAAGTAGCATTGAATCGTCTTTTGGAGAACGACATGCATAGCGACCAACGGGCTTCTACCGTGACTCATCCCATACCAGGATCTGCGTCGACAGAATTGGAACACGATTCGCGCGAACGAATGCAATGCATGGAGATTTGGGGCGGAAACCGCGCGATCAATCAAACTTTCGAAGCTCCTGGGTTGGACATCCATGTTCACAGCACTCCCTACCGTGATAGCCAAACCGGGGGCGGAGACATTTATTACCTCACGTCTTGTGCGTCGGGGCGCATCTCCCGTTTTTTGTTGGCCGATGTCAGCGGACACGGTGAAGCCGTATCCAAAGTAGCCGTTAAACTGCGTGACTTGCTGCGGGAAAACGTCAATAAAATCAGCCAGCGGCAATTTGTTTCCCGGATGAATCGGGAATTCGGCGATGCGATTGGCG
>JBGSXT010000598.1:0-6137 GCA_041751295.1 Mariniblastus sp. | reverse complement strand
CGCTCGCTTCGCCGCGCTCGCTGCCTGCACCGCGTTGCTGGTCGCAGCGATTGCGCTTGTCGCCTGGCTCGCGCGGGCCGGTGTCATTGTGAATTTCATTTCCGAATCCGTGATGGTGGGATTCAAGACCGGCGTGGCGTGTTTTCTGACCGCCACGCAGCTGCCGAAACTGTTCGGCTTCCACGGCTCCCATGGCGACTTCTGGGAGCGAATGGGATATTTCGTCAAGCACATCAACGAAACCAATCCGACATCGCTGATCCTCGGGCTCTCAGCGCTGGCTGTGCTCGTGTTAGGCAAGGTGTTACTCAAAAACAAGCCAGTGGCGCTATTTGTTGTCGTCGGCGGAATTGTGATTGCGTCGCTCGCCACTCTGGAAGCGCGCGGCGTGGCATTACTTGGCGAAGTACCGCAAGGCCTGCCGCGTCCTGGTTTGCCTGAGCCAGGGGTCCAATGGACGGATGTGAATGCCCTGCTTCCGTTGGCGCTGGCATGTTTCCTGCTGGGGGCAGTCGAATCAGCGGCGATCGGGCGGATGTTCGTCGCCAAACATGGCGGACGCTTCGATCCCAACCAGGAGTTTCTCTCGCTGGCGGCTGCCAACCTTGCCGCCGGAATCGGACATGGATTTCCCGTCAGCGGCGGCATGTCCCAGTCGCTGGTAAATGAAAGCGGCGGCGCGCGCACGCCGCTGTCGGGACTTGTGGCAGCTGTGATCATTCTGTTGGTGACAGTCTTTCTGTCCGGGCTGTTGCGAAATTTGCCGCAACCGGTCCTTGCCGCCGTTGTGTTGGTCGCGGTGGCGGGCTTGTTCAAGTTTGCCACGCTGGTCAGGCTCTGGAGCGTGCATCGCAATGAATTCATCGTAGCCATGGCTGCCTTGATGGGCGTGCTTGGCTCGGGCCTGTTGCGGGGCGTGCTGATCGGAGCCACCATCTCGCTGGTGTTACTGCTCAACCGCGCTTCGCGGCCGCGCGTGGCATTCCTCGGGCGCATCCCGGGAACCAGAAGATTTTCCGACTTGCAGCGGAATGCTGAAAACGAGATCATTCCCGATGTAATCATTGTTCGTCCGGAAGCAAGCCTCGTTTACTTCAACGTCGAGCATGTGTGCGAAAAGGTGCTGGCGCGGGTGCGATCAGAAGCTGCGGTGCCTCGACTTGTGGTCTGCGACCTGTCTGCGTCACCACATGTGGACCTTCAGGCCGTTGACGCACTGGCTGGATTGGCGGGCGAACTCAAAGCCTCCGGAATCAAATTGCAAGTCGTTAAGGCGCTCGACTCCGTGCGCGACATCATGCGAACCGAAGGGCTGGATGACAAACTCGACGGCATCAATCAATTCAGTTCCGTGGCGGATGCGGTGGAGAGTCTCGAATCATCGGCACGTTGAGCCTGTCGCGTCGTGAAGCCATTTGACATTTTATTCCGCCGAATGGCAGCGCAGCTGATTGCCCATCCAAAGTCCTTTTGAATGTCTCCCTTGCTGATCTGCATCGGCGAGGCGATTGAATTCACCGCAAGACCAACGAGGTCACCAATGTGGTTCTGCCGTTTCAGCCGATCGAGCATGTTGACGAACCGCGACCGTTCGCTGGATTTGACGAGCGCGTGGCACGAGTGCAAACCGGGCCGCCGCAAGATCGATGTCAAGGTGGTGTATATCCTCGGAAATGATACGATGACGATCGTGGATGTGGCGGTGGGGGAAGGCAAGAAGGTGAATAAGTGAGTGACCGTTGGGCAAAGTTGAGGTAAAAGGGAATGACTCGCCGCGAAAAATTAATCGACAGGATGAGAAACAGTCCGGGTAACATCCACTTCAGCCAAATAGACGCGTTATTGAAATACGATGGTTTCGTGCTGTTCAATCAACGTGGGAGTCATTGCACATACCATCGCGCGACGGGCGCATACTGACGATTGTAAAACCACACGGCGGGCGGAAGGCCTGCCATCCATCTGATGTTCGACGATTACTGAGGGTATTAGGTTATGAAAACGACGCATGAATATCGAGGTTACGTGTTTATCGTAACTTACGAAGCGAAAGTTCCAGCTTACGTTGTAGATTTCCGCGACATCCCAGACATCGTTACAAGCGGCGGGAAGTTGGGGGAAGCCTTCAACAACGCTTGTGAGGCGCTCGACTTGCACCTGGAAAGCCTGCAGAAGCTCGGTAAGCGAATTCCCAAACCTAGGCATCGCCTGGTTGTGGAATCGGTTAAGTAAAGACGCTGCATATTGGTTTCCCGGAACCTCCCTCGACAGCAGCCGTGCCGTGTCGGCGGGCATGTTTGACGAAACATGGCGGCGGTTCGTGGTGAAGATGGCACGAGGAAATACGACGACGTCGCCGTATTTCTGGAGGCGCACTATCCCAATTTGAATGACGCGGTGCTGGTCATTCATACAAAGCAAAATGGTGAGATTTCCGAAGTGGCTTCCGGCAAATCGAAAGAGGAACCTGAAGTGTTGCGGAGTGAAGCGAATGAAAGCGACAAGGTTGAAAGCCACTGGAAGGAAGTTGTGTCAGTAATGATGCTCAATAAGGGCTGGGACGTCCGCAATGTGACAACGATTATCGGGCTGCGAGCGGACTGGCTGGATTGGCTGGCGAACTCAAAGCCTCCGGAATCAAATTGCAAGTCGTTAAGGCGCTCGACTCCGTGCGCGACATAATGCGAACCGAAGGGCTGGATGACAAACTCGACGGCATCAATCAATTCAGTTCCGTGGCGGATGCGGTGGAGAATTTCAAGTTAACGCCACTTCCTTAAACCCGGGGTGGGAGTAAATAAAGTGTGATCGCCAGGATGAAATACACCATTAGCGTCAGGACACCAACGAACCAATTGGATCGCCCGCTATTAGTAACCAGCGTTGCGGTCAATGTTGCGATGAACACCATGACCACTGCCCCCGGCCAGAACTGCAAATCCATCGGTGTGGGTCCAATAAGGTAACTGGCGAGCACCAGCACGGGTGCAACAAATAGGGCGATTTGCGAGGCGCTGCCCAGCGCGATTCCGACGCTCAGGTCCAACCGGTTTTTGCGCGCGCCCGAGAATGCGGAGGCCATTTCCGCTGCGCCGCCCACCATCGCCACGACAATGAAGCCAACGAAAGCCGGTGTCATACCCAATTCCTCCGCAGCGCCCTGCACGGACTCGACGAAGATTTCACTGACAAGTGCTACCAACACCGTGACGCCGGCGAGTGTCCCGAGGGCGAAGCCCAAGGGCCAACGGCCTTCCCTCGTCCCAGTCTCCGGGGCTTCCACACTTGCGAACAATTCGCGATGCGTCTTGAGCGAATACAAAAGACCGAGCCCGTAGGCCGCGATCAGCATTACTGAAAGACTCAAGCTCAACTTTTGGGTAAACTCGGTTGCCGGCACCGATTCCACCTGGCTCACGGCCGACGGAGCAACCAAAGCAATCGTTGCGAGGAACAGCAGGCCCGATTGCAGCCGCGCACTGACCCGATTGTATTCCTGGACGTGGTATTTGAGTCCACCGAGCAGGAAAGCCGCACCCAGCATGAACAGCGTGTTGGTGACAATCGCTCCGGCCAGCGATGCCTTTACCAACATGTATTGCCCCGCGCGCAGCGCGGTCAACGCGATCACCAATTCCGTCAGGTTGCCCAGCGTGGCGTTGAGCAACCCACCCATCATGTCGCCCGTCTTTGCCGCGACCGATTCGGTGGCATGGCTCAATAACGTAGCAAGCGGCACAATGGCAAGCACGGATAGCACAAAGAGCAGTATTTCTGCTTCGGGCCGGAACTGGTGACAAACGATCGCAATCGGAACGAATACCAACAGCCAAAGCAGGGGATTGTGAAGCAATTCCTTCAATATTCGGTTCATGTGTCGAGTCCAGAATTCGCAACCGGTACTACGCAACCAGAGTAATTGTATTGGACTGGATGAACAACCTGCTGGAAACACATCCGAACTTGTATGAATCGCAAGTTTACCTGTTCCACTCAACATCGAATCCACATCGCGAAGCTAATTTTCAATTTATTCCGCCGAATGGCAGTCAATCCATGTCTGCCTGTTTCGCTGCCGCAACGAATCCGTCCAGTGTGACTGGCGGCAGGTTCACGTGCATCATGAACGACGAATAGGCCAATGAAGCGGCCAGGCGGTGCGTATCGCGAGCCCATTTTGGAACATAGCGCGCTCGCTGCAGAAAGCCCGACTCGAAATAGGGCCCAAGTGTGATCGTGTCGCTCAACGTCAGCCGCCCGGCAAACAGCCGCCCCACGATCTGTGGCTGATTATCCCGAATCGCGATGTTCATCAGCACATGCGTTTCCATCAGGCCTTTAAGGTAAGCACTGTCCTTGGTGAACGCGATTCCGCCACGAACGTCTCCGCCGCGGAAGATTCGCTGCGACGACTTGTAGGCCTCGCGCTCGTCCTGGCCGGCCTCCAGAAACAGTTTGAAGCAGTCGATAAAGTCGGCTCCGTCGAGGGCCTGCTTGAGTGCCCTGATCCGCAATGCCAGCCGGCGCAGGCGGCTGATGTCGATGGACTGCGTCGCGAGTTCGGCGAAAACGGCGATGCCCTCCTGGGTCCGAGTGGTGCGCGGCGCTCCCAGACCAAGTGACTTGAGGTTTGTCTGCCGACGACCATTGAGAGCCGTGGCCATGTGGACCAAAGCTTCGTGTTGGTAGAGTTGGTCGAAGTCGAGTTCCGTGAAAACCGACGAGCCGCGAATGCGAATCCGGGTCGTGCCGGCGATGGCCTTCGACGACAGTTCGTTATCGATCACGACATCGACCGTATCGTCCTCAAAGTAAGCGCTGATGGCCTGTTGCAGTTGCTCGGCAAACCGGTTGGCGGAAATGTCGGGGGTCGTGCTTACGATGTGGCGGCCCCCAATCAGATGGTCGGTCTTTTCCAGCAGATACTCAGCGGCATCGACGCCGGTAAACGACTGGGTCTCGTACTTGTCGTCCGGGCGCCCGTAAAGCCTGATCGACCGCCTGGTAAATTCGGGCGATCCGGCAGCCATCAGCATCCGGCCGGCCTCGACATAGCTGCAAGCCGTCCTCCGCAGGAACTGCAGGATGGGATCGTCGCCGTCGCAGCGCTTCACGAAATCCTCGAGGGCAGCGATTTCGTTTTGCCAGTCCGGAACGTTAGGCTCGACGTTTGGCAGAACCGGCCGATTCGCTCGCCAACCCTCAATAAATGTCTCCTCGATCGCGTCGGGCCAGTTCAGGTGCTTGAGGACAAGGATCGGTTTGGCAAGTTCAATCAATTTCGCATCAAGGTCAGCGATGCGTTGTTGGAAGGGCAATTGCATTTGCGAGATCTCCATTCTGCTTCCTCTAAGAGAGTACTTGTGTTGAAAGCTACCGGTAACCAGTTGCAAGAATTAAGTTCCCGGATTGGGAAATGTCGCGGACGTTATCATCGGCGTCTATTGCGGACTGAATGCCGATGACTATTTCCTCCGGTATTGGTTCGCGTTGAGACGAGTCAGTTTCACAGGATCGAGCAATTCCTTGATCTGTGACTCGGTGAGTATCTTCTTTTCTCGGATAGTCTCAAATATCGTTTTACCCGATTTGTAGGCCTCGTCCGCCAGCTCGTTCGCCTTTTCGCAACCGAGCAGGGGATTGAGCGCTGTGACAATCCCGACCGTTGTCTGCATGTACTGGGCCAGGACCTTCTCATTGACGGTGAACCGGTCATTACGACCGGTTTCCTGCTATGCACCACGAGACTCCGAAAACAGGCAGTTTCCTCCATCGTATCCGTGCCGTGGGTGATTACGATTCCGTCGACGTCTTCTTTTGCAAGCAGTTCGTTGACCCGGTCAGCGAGTTTGAGCCAGACTGCATCGGACATGTCCTGGCTACCGATGCTCGAGATTTGTTCGCCGGTGATGCGGGCGATGTCTTTAAGAGTCGGGACGACGCGCCCAGCATAAATGATCCGCAACGGCAAGGGGATTGAATTCAAAGTCGACTCCGAACAGTTTTTTCTCGACTCCGAACGATTTTATCTCGAGGCGGAACGATTTTATCTCGGGACGGAACGAATTTATCTCGAGACGGAACGATTTTATCTCGAGAGGGAAAGATTTTATCTCGAGACTGAAACATTTTTTCTC
>JBGSXT010000597.1:0-2621 GCA_041751295.1 Mariniblastus sp. | reverse complement strand
GATCGTCTGTATTTATCAACCATCAACCCGGTTGCAAAATCAAGAAACTTGAACTTGAGAAGCCGCAGGGGGGCGTGCAAAGCTTAGCGCGATTTGGTTTGGGAAACTGGTCGGGCCGTGATGCTGGATTTACGCATTTTCCACAGGAAAACGCCGTTTTCGTCGGACATCACGACAAAACTCGCACCGTCCCAAATCAACGAGGCCAAGCCGGTAATCTTTCGATCCAGCTGGAATTGACGGGAGCTTCGCCCGTTATCAGTAAATTGAATCAATGCCTTATCAATGGAAGCAATTGAGATTTCCGCAAGGGACCCGTTCAGTGAAGTGCAAACAGAGTCGATTTCATTGTCAAAAAATTGGGATCCGATCAGCCCTGACCAGGCAATTGTACCGTCGGCCGACAAGCTCAAGACCTGCCAACGGAAAGACTGATCCATCGCGATGGCAAGGCAGCGGACCCGATCAAATGGATCTTGGGTCACCCGGACGAATTTCCAACCCGATAGTTGCTGAGCGGGGGGTTGATCATCCACTGACAGCGTTCCCTCGTGAACCGAAAACAGATGGCTCGCGCTGCGGTAGAACGATTTGCATGGACGACTGGAAATCTGTTTTTCCCGGCCGCTCGAAAGTTCAACCTGTTTTAACCCCTCGTCGTCGATGATTGAAATCCACAGGTCCAACTCTCCATTGCTGTCAAAGTCTCCCAACTGGCACTCGCTAATGCCACCGTGGTCCGTCTCTTTTTCCTGTTCTGGAAATGGCGAGATCATTTGCCAATGGTCGTCAAAAACAAATGCCCGTTTACCCAATAGGGCAAAAACTACAAACGTCAATTTCCCGGCTGCATCACGGAATGAGCGGATTCGATTGACGGCAGTTTCGGTCGGTAAATCCAATCGGTGCGTATTGACGATATTCCCTTGCAAATCCATGACGACAATCGACTGCCAACCGTCGAGAACACAGATTTGATCTGAATTCTCCGCGACATGAATATTGCCGGCATTTTGCAGCGAATCGATTTTCCAAATCAGTTCCGCATGTTGATGAAAGGGTTCGAGGTCTGCCTGATTTGGCGATTTGGCGTTTGAGGATGCGGCCAGCAATTGGGCCTGATAAGCATCCAGAAATTTCCCGTACTCAGTCCGCATTTCATCAGCAACCTGTTCGCCAGCGGCAACCCGATTTATGGCAGCGGACAGCTGATCCACCCAATTTTCAGTATCGATCGCTTTGGCGAATTGCATTTTTCCATTTTCGTCCAAGACTACGACCGCCGGAATGAATTTGAGTTTCAGCTTCGCGCTGGCCTGCATTTGTCGATCGTGCAACAGCGTCAGGCCACTTGTTTGAAACATGTCGCGATATCCGTCGGCCAGTTGATCGGTTTCGGTCCCCGGATGTTGCAGGAATTCATCCCCATAGACGACTGCGAACTCCAGCTTGGCATCGCCGATTTCCCTTTTCAGTTTCGCAAATTCCAGGATCTGTTCTTTGGCTCCTTCCTCGGCAACCCACAGCAGTCCAATAGTTTTTTCAGCGAGCCAATCTTTTTCCAACCGATCGCCATTGGGCGCAAACAATTCGAGTTCGCCGACCGGATCGCCAATTCGCTCGGAAGCCATGGCTTGTGGCAGAGTCACGAATTGCTGAACCGGTCTGGCAGTCTCCATCTCTTTGACTTCCACTCGTTGCGGAGGAACTTCAGCGTTCAACGTTGCATCGTGAAATCGGACAACGAAACTCAATTCGCCAATTTCCTGTGAAGAGAGCACCTTTGAGTCCAGGTATTGAAGCGGCAGTTCAATTTGATCGATGATGCCGGTTTCACTGTCCATCCAAAGTCGATACATCCGAGTGTTCTTGACTATTTCCAACACGTTTTTCCTGCGGCCCGCCAAATCTTCATCGGGCAGCCGGGAAACCTGGTCCGGGGCGTTCAACCACGCCTGAGCAAACCGGCGATTGAGGAATCCGAGGATCGGATGGATCAGCGGTTCACCATGTTCCAACTCACTTTCGTGCAATGGCAGCTCACTGACTCCACAGACAAAGTGTCCGGCGATTTTGTCAGTCAGCAGCTTTTCGAGTGGAACTTGCTCATTCGCCGGGACGAGGACTTGTTGATTGTCCAGATTTCCGGTCTCAATATCAAAAACGTAAACGCTAAACTGTCGCCCGTCGCAACGGATTTTCGCGTTGAACCAATCAGCGGAAAACAGCCCAGCCCGATTCCAGGCTACCGACCATGGATGGGGTTCCTGAATCGCGCGCCCGTTCAGTCGATAGTTCAGGTACAATACCGCGTTATCCTGATAACTGTTGGCGACCGAATATTTTTCGATCGTTGTCCGTAACAATTGGTCAGCTGTCAATTGGCTGGCCGTCGATTCAGCAGCGATTTGGCGGTTCGGTTCTTGTTGGCAACCGGTAATCGCAAGCAGGCTGACGATCACAATAGCAATGGCTGATTTTATCACCACGATATCGGTCATACAATAATCCGGCATGTATTCATAACAGGAATTGAAAATTCGAGATGGCAACGGTGATCGAATCGTTCGGTTGCATGCGAGGATTAGAACCAAACCTCAATTCGCGGTAAATATTGATTG
>JBGSXT010000596.1:0-1991 GCA_041751295.1 Mariniblastus sp. | reverse complement strand
AACGAATGGACGCGCGCACTCGATTACGCGCAGGCTGGCAACAAACAATTTCCGAATTTCGAAGCCCTGCATGAATTTGATTTCATCATCGGTCGCGCGCACGCGGTTCAAGGACGATTGGCCGATGCGCGAACCGCATTTCAGAAGGTGATTGATTCTCCGACTGGAAAAACGACACAAACTGCGGCCATGGCACAGTGGCGTATCGGCGAAACATGGTTCCATCAGGAAGACTACCAACAAGCGATTGAAGCGTATTACCGCGTGGACTCATTGTATAGCTACGAAAAATGGCAAGCCGCTGCACTCGTGGAAGCGGGCAAGTGCCAGGAACATCTGGGAAACTGGAAACAGGCGATGCAGCTGTACCAGCAATTGCTCGACCGATTTCCTGAGAGTGAGTATTGCCTGACCGCCCAACAGCGTTTGAGTCTGGCCACCCGTCAGTCCAAAAGCACCGAAACGATTACGAAATAATAACAGTCCGTTGCACTGAAAAAACGACGATGCCAAAAACGACGATGCCTACAGCCAGGAAATCCGGCCCAATGATGTATTGCTGTCTCGCCCTTTGCATTGTTGTGTTCATTCCTGCCACCGTGCTATCCGCCCAGGAAAGCGGAGTTCCGTCAAGCGGCTTCGAGGTGCTGTCCACAGATGCTGGTGATCCATCGCAGGAGTCTTCCCGGGGTAACATCAGCGCGGCCGGTTCGCCTGGTAAACGATTGACGGATGTCCTGCGCGATGGTGGCCCGCTGATGATTTTAATCCTGTTTTGCTCGTTTGTGCTGGTGGTCTTCACATTCGAACGTTGCATCAGTCTGCGAAAGGGTCGTATCATCTCCAATCCGTTCGCCAAGAAATTTATTGAGCAATTGGAAGACGGCAGTTTGAATCGAACGGAAGCCATCGAGCTGTGCGATCGCGACGGCAGTGCCATTGCTCTTGTATTCAAGGCAGGAGCCCAGAAATGGGGCAAGTCTTCCGTGGAAGTGGAACAGGCGGTGCTGGACGAAGGGGAACGGCAAAGCAACCAGATGCGCCGTTATTTGCGGCTGATTAACGGGATCGCGACGGTCTGTCCGCTGCTGGGGCTGCTCGGAACCGTGTTCGGCATGATCTATTCCTTCGACGCGATGTCGGCAGTCGACACCAATGCCGACAACGCGAAGGGGCTGATCGCCAACGGAATCAGCCAGGCGTTGTTGACAACCGCAGCCGGTTTGACGGTAGCCATACCGGCCCTGATCGCCTATATGTTTTTCTCCAGTCGAGTCGATCAACGCGTGATGGAAATCGATTCGTTGGCGATGCAGGTCGTTCGCAGCGTTTCAGCCGAAGGGCAACTGGCAAACTCAAAAACCAAAGTGACTCGAAAGTTGGCTGCTTGAAGTCAGCCATGAAAAGGTAACACGCGATGCCGTTAAAAGTTCAAAGGGATATTGAATCATCGATCAATCTGACGCCGTTGATCGATATTGTGTTCTTGTTGATCATCTTTTTCATGGTGGGAACAAGATTCAGCGAATTGAATGATGCTGAAAAAAGTATCCCGATCAATGTTCCGAGTGTCAGTGATGCCCAAGCACTGACTTCGCCACCGCAAAAAAGGGTAATCAATGTGTTGGCCAGCGGACAAATCGTCCTGGACGACAAGGAAGTCTCGATTGCCGAATTGAAACAAGAATTGACGGTTGCCAGTGAGCAGTACAAGCAATTGGGGGTTGTCGTGCGGGGCGATGCAAACACGATGTATCAACGGATCGCTGATG
The DNA here is from genome assembly GCA_041751295.1 of Mariniblastus sp. Lineage (GTDB taxonomy): Bacteria > Planctomycetota > Planctomycetia > Pirellulales > Pirellulaceae > Mariniblastus. The sequence goes on along the minus strand of JBGSXT010000596.1, from coordinate 219 downwards.
TCATGGCGACCTGTCGCCAGGCCGATATCAACGATTTGAATATCTCCGTGCGCGTTGCCAATGGAGGTGATGATGTCAAATCGTTGCGTTAATGGCATTGCGTCAATGGAATTCACATTCCCAACATCAAATCCATCATTGAATTTCATTCTCAATTCCAACGTTGGGGAGCTTGAAATCTGATGGCTACCGTCATATCCAATCTGGCTCACGTTACCA
>JBGSXT010000595.1:0-27568 GCA_041751295.1 Mariniblastus sp. | reverse complement strand
TTCGGATAATAGAATCCACGCCACCGTGCATTTTCAAATGTCGTACGCCTGACGAAATCGACGTTTCCCGTTTGGTCTGAGTCCGAGCGGTGGAAGGAATCAATGACTACTTCGCCATTATGTTGCCACAGCCTCAGCTCTTTGGCCGTTGTTCTGTTTCTCCTGCCGGTTTGGCACCTGGATGCTCAGCCGACTGAATCTGAATTCCCGCAAATACAACGAATTAATGCGCTCATTGAATCGGCTTGGGGCGATCATGAAATCAAACCTTCAGAACCGGCGACTGATGCGGAATGGTGCCGCCGCATCCATCTGGATTTGATAGGTCGCATACCAACGGTTTCGGAGTTGGACGCTTTCGTTTCCAATCGCAGCAAATCCAAACGCGAACAATTGGTCAACACGCTGTTGTTCGACGATGTGTATACCGTCGAGTTTGTCCGCAACTGGACCACGATCTGGTCGAATCTGTTGATTGGTCGAACGGGGGGCAACGATCGCGATTCACTGATTGATCGAACGGGAATGCAGGAGTTCCTGCGCGAATCGCTCACTCGCAACCAGCCTTATGACGAATTTGTCCGTCAATTGGTTACCGCCACGGGAACGACGACACCGGGTGCAGACGGTTTCGACGGCGCGACCAACTTTCTGATCGACAAAGTCAACGAAGACAAAGCGTCGCAGGCGACGGCAAAAACATCGCAATTATTTCTGGGCGTCCAGATTCAATGTACTCAATGCCACAACCATCCGTTTAACGATTGGAAGCAGCAAAAGTATTGGGAGTTGAATGCGTTCTTTCGCCAGGTTCGTGCCTTTCGCGGTGGGGCGAGTCGGATGGACTCAGGCCCTGCGCAATTGGCGGACCAGGATTTCCCCGGCGAGAACGATGCGGGCGACTTTGACAAGCCAGCAATTTTTTACGAGCTTCGAAACGGCGAAGCTCGAGTTGCCTATCCTGTTTTCATCGACGGAACAGAAATTGATGCCAGCGGTTACGTCAATGTGGTCAATCGCCGGAAAGCGTTGGCTGATTTGATCATTGATTCACCATGGTTCGCACAGGCAATTTCCAACCGTATCTGGGCCCATTTCCTGGGTTACGGGTTCACGAGTCCGATCGACGACCTGGGCACTCATAATCCGGCTTCCCATCCGGAATTGCTTGATTTTCTGTCGGGAGAATTTCGCAACTCCGGCTTTGATTTGCGACAACTCATCGCCTGGACAGTACTCAGCAAACCCTACGCCCTGTCCAGCAAAGTGGGGAAATCCAACCAATCGGACGACCCGCTGCTTGGCGAAGCACCCAGATTCTCGCGTTTCTATTTGCGTCAGATGCGCGCGGAGGAGTTATACGAGTCGCTAATGGTTGCCAACCAGGCGGGCCAGTCGCGCGGGAATTCCGAAGAACAGGAACAATTGCGAAACCGCTGGCTACAGCAGTTCAGTCAGGCATTCGGAACCGATGAAGGGGACGAAACGACGACGTTCAATGGCACCATTCCACAGGTTCTGATGATGTTCAATGGTGAATTGGTTCAGACCGCTACCGGCGACATGAGTGGAAACATGATCGATCTGATCGTTTCCAATTCCGGCCTGGATTTTCAGGATCAGGTGAATTACCTGTTTAAAGCCGGCTTGAGCCGAAAGGCGAAAAAAGCCGAATCGCAAATGGCACAACAGTTTCTCAGCATCTACGATGGTAACCGTTACGAAGCACTCAAAGATTTATGGTGGGTGATTCTGAACAGTAACGAGTTCATTTTTAATCATTGACGGGAGTTCATGTCATGATTTACAAAACTCCATTCGGAATGAGTCGCCGGCATTTCATGAGTCATCTCGCCGGTGCATCCGCCTTGACGGGTAGCGCACTCGCGATGGGCCATACCCTGTCAACCCGTGGTCTGGAACTGAATCGCAATCGCAAAGCAGCGATCCTGCTTTGGATGGGCGGCGGCCCGAGCACGATTGACATGTTCGATATGAAACCGGGCAGCTCAACGGGCGGCCCATTCAAACCGATCGCAACGGCGGGTGATGTTCAAATTTCTGAACATCTGCCGATGATTGCAAAGAATATGGACAAGCTGTCGATCGTTCGCTCGATGAGCACGCGGGAAGCCGACCATCAACGTGGCCGGTACTACATGCACACCGGGTACGTACCGAATCCGGACATGACCCATCCCAGTTACGGATCGGTCATTTCCCATGAATTGGCTCAAAGCCGTCCCGAATTACAGATTCCACCTTTTGTATCTGTCGGTGGTGGCAGCGAAGGGCCTGGCTTTCTGGGAATGGCTTGGGCTCCGTTTTCCGTCAACGGAAACGGCGAAGTTCGCAATTTGAATATGGGCATGGAACCCAGTCGATTGACGCGACGCATGCAAGCGCTCAGTATGCTGGAATCGGGTTTTATTAAAGACAATCGGGGCATCGCCGCTGCGGAACATGCCAAGGTGCTGGACAAAACGCTGAGTTTGATGACCAGTCAGCAGTTGGCGGCTTTCAAACTCGACGGTGAATCAACGGAAGTGCAGGAACGGTATGGCCGCAACAATTTTGGTCGCGGCTGCCTGATGGCCAGACGATTAGTGGAAGTCGGTGTGCCATTCGTCGAGGTTGATCTGGGTGGCTGGGACAATCATCAGAACATCTTTGACACGTTGGAAAATCAATTGCTGCCGACACTGGATCGCGCCATGAGTGCCCTGGTTGAAGACCTGAACCAGCGGGGCATGCTTGAAGATACGGTGATCCTGTGGATGGGCGAGTTTGGCCGCACGCCCGGCATCAACGCCAACAACGGCCGCGACCACTGGGCTCGCAGCTGGAGTGTCGTAGTTGGAGGGGGCGGATTGAATCCCGGAATCGCAGTGGGACAGACGAGCGAAGACGGCATGAGCGTCGAAGGCGAATCGCATACGTCGGAAGATCTGATGGCGACGATCTGTCATGCGTTAGGAATTTCGCTGGAAACAACGTTTACCAGCCGCAGTGGCCGCCCGATGAAAATTGCCAACAGCGGCAAAATCATCAAGGATTTGATCGGGTAAGCTAACCGATTCCATAAATCTGCGACTGCCGCCTGCCGATCTTCATCGGTAATAGCGCCGTTGATCCGCAGGCGTTACTGCATCGGTCCAATGATCGTCGGCACCATCACGAACTTTGTATTCGTTCAGCCCGATCGTAAGTATAAAGATGCTCGGTTTCATTCTGTTCGGTCATAGCGGTCTGCTGCCTGGCGCGATTGTACGAGTAGACCACTTCGCCTTCGTCCGGATGGATGACGTCGGCCTGTTCTAAAACGGGCCCATAATTGATTTCCGGAGGCGCACTCAAAGAAATTTCGGACTAAATTAATTGATGAACCCATTCCGATCCCATGTTGCTGCGGATGGCGAGGCAATTAGAATCATGGGCAAGTTATTTGGTTTCCGGATTCAGATTTTGAAGGATCTGTCATGCAGTTTTCCAGATTCGCTCCGCGACTACCAGTTGCAATTCTTTGTTTTTTGACCCCATTGACGTGCGCTGATGCTCAGGTTGTCCGACCAAATGATTTGGGCGTGGGCGATCAATACCGATTAATTTTTGTAACCAGTAGCGGAAGATCCACAACCAGTTCAGCGGTCGTGGATTATATCAACTTCGTTGAAGAACATGTGGACGCTGTTCCGGAGCTGGCTGACTTGAATACGACTTGGCGCCCAATCATGTCACTTGGCTCATCCTGTGCTACCTTCATAACAGATTCCGCTCCCGGTGATTATCCTGGAGTGCCATTTTACCGGCTGGATGGTACGCGGGTCGCCGACGACGGCGCTGACCTGTGGGATGGTTCGCTGCTCAATGCTATTTCATTCAATGAAAACGGCACTTTTCTGGACTCGTTTGTCTGGACCGGGACAAACATCGACGGCACGACCCATCGATTCCATTTTGGAGCAGGTCATTCCGTTATTGGCTGCACTGTCGAATCCGGTCCCAGGTGGGTCAATTTTGATGATACGCCCGTTTACCAAGTTGTTCCATTGCCCCTATATGGAGTCTCCGGCATCTTGACAGTAACTGCCCAGGTTGGTGACGTTAACTTGGATGGTTTGGTCAGCCTGCTGGACGTAGCACCATTTGTCGAACTGCTTTCCTCAGGTGGATATCAGATTGAAGCGGATATCAACCAGGATGGCGTTCTAAACCTCTTTGACGTAAGTCCGTTTATCGATCTGTTGAATTGAACGGGAGTACTCGCGGGTGGCAGGAGTACTCGCGGGCGGGAGTACTCACGGTTCACGTACATGTATTGGATCGTTTCGAGATTCAAAGATTGAAGAGCCGGAACACTGACTCGACGCCAAGTGCGAAATCGAAAAAAGACTCGATTGCACCAGGCGAATTTTAATTCATCAATGTTGTAGGGCTGCACACGCATGGAAAAAATAGTAAGGGAAGTTGATCGCGTTGCGTAGTGCCAAAGCCGAACGATCCGCTGGATGAACCAGCGCGATTTGGTGCGGCAGGGCCGTCGTTGCGTAGTTCCAAAGCCGCGATCAGCGCACTCATGAATCCCGCTGACTTGCTCAACGGATCGTTCGGCTTTGGAAGTGTTCTGAATGATTTGTGTCAAATCCACTTACTGGGGTTCGTGCTTGTATTCGCGGCATTTTACGAAGAAAGTGGCGCTGTCCTGATAAAAACTGGCGATTTCTGTTGATTGGATTCATAAACGCGGGCACACCCGTATGCTGGCACAATGTGCTATTGATGCCAGCCGGAAATACATCCTATCATGTCGTCCCGCAGCATTGCCTCAAATGGGCAATGTGATGCGCTGCCCGCTGGGCTTCCGCAACGAATTAAATTGTTCGGATTGTCAGGAAAGGATACCTGTCGATGAAACAATTGGGTGAACTTGCCGCATGGATTGGCGCGCGACTGCTCGGCGATACGGACCTGCAGATTTCCGGTGCCAGATCAATTCTGCAGGCGACAAAAGACGACGTTACGTTTGTCGCCGCAGAAAAATACTTGCGAAATTTCATCGAATCCGATTGCTTGGCGGCAGTGGTGGCAAACCAGATTGACCTCGATCGGATCGGCACAAAATGGTCCAAATCGTTTTTACAGGTCGATGATGCGGAAGCGTCGTTCATCAAGATTGTCAAACTGTTCCGCCCCCCCAGCGAGCGAGCGCGGGTCGGCATCTGTGAGCGGGCCAACATCAGCCATTCGGCCGAAATCGCCGAGGATGTCGACGTGTATCCCGGTGCGTTCATTGGGGACAACGTCAGGATCGGTTGCGGCACGATTATCCATCCCAACGTCACCATCCTTGAAAACACGACGCTCGGCGCGAATACAGTCGTCTTTCCGAATGTCGTGATTTATGAAAACTGCGTGATTGGCAATCGCTGTCTCATTCATGGTGGGGCAGTGATTGGCGGCTACGGTTTCGGATATCGTTCGGCCGCGACGCACGAGTTATGTGCTCAACTCGGAAACGTTGTCATCGGCGATGATGTCGAAATTGGCTGTAACACAACGATCGACCGGGGAACCTACGATTCAACGCTGATCGGCAGTGGAACAAAGCTGGACAATCACGTCATGATTGGACACAACTGCCAGATCGGTAAACACAACCTGTTCTGTTCCCAAGTGGGAATCGCCGGCAGCTGTGTGACGGGCGATTACGTGGTAATGGCTGGACAGGTTGGGATTGGCGATCACCTGACCATTGGCGACCGAACAACTCTGGCAGCCCAGTCAGGGGTGATGAACGATCTGAAAGGGAACCAGACCTACCTCGGCTCTCCCGCCATTCCCGTTCGTGAACAGATGCAAATTCATGCACTGGTCAACAGGCTTCCCGAAATGAGAAAACAGTTGCGCCAATTAATAAACGCCAGCGACCTTCCATCCGTTAGTCCGGTAAAGAAGTATGACGCCGCCTAGCAGCCTTTCGCACCGCATCGGACTGGTCGCCGGTTGGGGACGTTTTCCAATTATTGTAGCGCAGTCACTTCGCAACGCCGGCCACGAAATCGTCTGCTGTGGCGTACAAGGGCACACCGACCCGGCACTTGCCAAATACTGTTTTCAGTTTCGGATGTTTGGGATGGGGAAAATGGGCGCCCAGCTGCGATACTTCAATCGCTATGGTGTCACGGAAGCAACCATGGCTGGCAAGATCTTCAAGACACTGCTGTTTCGACGATTCCAGTTTCTCCGCCATTTACCCGACCTGACATGCCTCCGCTATTTCTATCCGATCCTGATTTCAAAAACCAAAAATCGGACGGACGACACGTTGTTGTCGACTGTAATCGAAATGTTTGCATCGGGAGGGGTTCATTTTTCGCCTGCCACCAATTTCGTACCGGAGCTGTTAGTGAAATCAGGGACACTTACCAAGGCTACTCCTAATCGGAGTCAACAACTGGACATTGCCTTTGGTTGGCATTTGGCAAAGGAAATGGGGCGACTGGACGTAGGCCAAAGTGTCGCCATCAAAGATCGGGCAGTGCTTGCTGTGGAAGCGGTCGAAGGGACCGATGGCTGTATTCAACGGGCCGGACAATTGTGCGATCGAGGTGATTTCACAGTTGTAAAAGTTGCCAAACCCCAACAGGACATGCGATTCGACGTGCCCACGATCGGCATGGCTACTATTGAAACCATGTCCAAATCTGGAGCACGCGTGCTGGCGATCGAAGCCGACCGCACCATACTGCTCGATCGAGAACAGGTCATTCGGCGCGCCAACGAATTGGGAATTTCGATCGTCGCTATTCCAGATCGGTATTTTCACCGCGAAGACGCCGCGTAGCCGAAGTGAAGTCGAAGTGGACGTGATTGGATGGCAGCAGCCCTACCAACCGAAAAAGCACACGAACAGGTAGCCGATCGTCAAACAGGACGCAATAACAGCGACCTGCAACTTTGTTTCAATCATGTTCAACTCCTCTTTTCAGGGACAAAACGATGTCGCGCCTTCCTGTTCCCAACTCCCTGCAAAGCGAATTGCATTCAACGGAATGGTTCAAGATGCCAAATCTCTATCGCTAATAATCCAGAATACAACCTCGATTGAAGGCGTCCGGCGGCGACTACAACCTACTTTTCACCCTGGGAAATTTACTTTACGAGAACATTGGCTTCAACGTTGGAAGTTCGTTTTTCATTGAACACCCCGACCTTCGTCCGGTTGTAACCATCGCAAAGGCGTTTTCGAATCCATGACGGTTAAAACCGTTCGTTTCGGGTTTGAACAGGTTCTTCAGATAAATCGTTAAAGTCGATATGTCCGATACGTTCGGAACTTCGTGGACCTATTTATGGCAATCGTCCAATCGTTTCGATAATCATAAATGGCAGAAACCATCCAAGCCCACGCCGCCAGAACCGGTTCGGTTTTTTATCAGGAAACAGCGAATGTCCAAGCTAATAGCCCTTCCAATACTTGAAGTCTCCACGTTTGCGGTTGTGACCCTGGCTTGCGCATTGGCGGTCGTACCTGGTGCCGACGAAATGGTATTGGGTTGGATAACCCGTTCGAACGGAGTCGCGGTTGAACCGTCGCAATCCGTGTTTGCTGACAACGAACCGCATTTCGTTGCGAAGAATTCTGTCGAGCTTCGGCTACCAGAAAAAAAACAGGCCACGTTGATGTCTGCGACGCTGACAACACACAATCAAAGTGCATTCAGTCCTTGCAACGAAACAGGCGACGTCAACCTGGACGGGTTGGAAGTGGTCGCCCTGGATTTGCTGCAAGCCTCTGGGGACCGGTTTCAAATTGGGAAAAATGACAAGAACCAGACACAAATGGACCGCAGCGAAACAACTGTGTTTGATGAAATCGAGTTGCCCGATTCGCACAACCTGAAATTGCCGCCAGTGGCCCGCGACTCTGACCGCTATTCGGCGGGCGAAACATCCAATTCTGGGATGTCAGTCAACGGGACGATATCAATGAACCCGAGCCACAAGGCGGCAGTGGAACCGGACTGCTGGGAGTTCCAGGACCTTCCAGCAGTTGATGTGCGTCAATCACAGCGTCAATCGCCGATCAAACTTCAGGCAATTGAAGCTGATCCAGTTTTTCGCAGTCTGCCGCCGTCGACACGCGGCTCCAGCAAAAATTAAGCGGCTCCTTCGCCCAACCCAATCCCACGCACGATACGCGACTCTGGCACTTCAGAGAATTGTTTGAAAGCGAGCTTTTGGTATAGGAAAGGCACCCTTTGTTTCGCCACTTCTCCCCGATTTGATTACGCTTCCTGAAGCGCCCTGACGATCGGTACGGTGGCCGCCTGGATCGCGGGGGCCAGTCCGGCGATGACGCCGACGATCAACGAAACGGTCGCTCCGGAAATGGCCAATGCGATTGAAGGCCGAAACGCAATCGTGGCGCCTTCCGCTCCGATCGCAAATCCGCCGAGCGCTAAAGCACTTAACGCGAGTGCCGTTCCTGCCAGTCCGCCGACAAGGCAGAGGATCGTGCTCTCCGCCAATACCAGTCGCATCGCCCGGATGGGCCGCACGCCAATCGTCTGCAGCACGGCGTATTCTTTGATGCGATCCTGCACCGACATCACGGTGGTGGTTGCCACCAGTGACAAAACCAGCCCCACGCAGGCGTAGCCAAGCCAGTGTGCGAATCCGATCAGATCGACCAGATCGGACAAAGTGCTGGCCTGAAAGGCGCCCTTTCGCCGCGTTGTCGTTGCGACCGGCCCGGCACGCAATGCCTGGTCAATCTCGGCTGCAACTCGATCCGGATCAGCCTGGTTGTCGAGCAGGACTTCGTGTTGTGTGACCAATCCGACAGCATCCAAACCCCGAGTGTATTGAAGAAATTCCAGGCTGGTGTAGATCAGATTTTCCTCGGAAGGAACGCTCGATTCGAAGATTCCTGCGACCTTCACCGAAACGTCACCAATGGAAAACTGTGTCCCTGTTTTGAGACCGCGACGTTGAGCCACGTTGCGACCCACAATGGCCGCGTCACGCTGCGAAGCAAACTGTTGCCAATTCCCTTCGACCAGTTTTAGCGGGCGCGATGCCTGAATCTGTTTCGGATCGGCTCCATTGAAGACGACAATGTCGAGGCTGGCACGGCAGTTATTTGTCCAAACCTGAATGGGTACGACGTCGCGGACACCGGCAATTTCGCGGATTCGCCGGGCATAGTCCTGTGGCAATCGGCTGCTGGTCGGACAGAAGCGGTTTTCCTGAAACACAATCAAACTGCGATCGGCATCCGCCCCCGATGTCAGCTGGTCAAGACCCTGCTGAACCGATCCGACAAGACAGAACACGAACATGGCGACGGCGGCACCGGTGACGGTCAACAGCGTCCGCGTTCGATGGCGCCACAGTGTCTTGAATACGTAAATTAACATTTGCTTTACCAAACCAGTAATTGACTTTCATATCTTGACAGTTGACTGCTGAGTCTCAAAAAACTTTCCGCGATCAAGCAGCAATTGGCGTGAGGCGATTGCGGCCACGCCATGGTCGTGCGTTACCATCAACATCGTGATATTCAGTTCCCGATTGAGCCGTTGCAGCAACACCTGAATCTGTTCGCCTGTTTCAGCGTCAAGGCTGCCGGTTGGTTCGTCGGCCACGACGACTTTCGGGTGTGCGACGATGGCTCGGGCAATCCCAACCCTTTGCTCCTGTCCGCCAGACAGTTGACGCGGATAATGGTCGGCGCGGTCTGTGAGCCCAACCGCTTCGAGTGCCAAATCGACTCGCTGGCGTCGTTCCGATCGAGACAGTTTCAACAGGAGTGTCGGGAGTTCGACGTTTTCGTAAGCCGTCAACACGGGGATCAGATTGTGAGTCTGAAAGATGTAGCCCAGATTCTCTGCCCGCCAGTCGGCGAGTCTGGTACGGGACAGCCGCGTAATCTCAACGCCGTCGACGTTAATGAACCCGGAATCAGGCCGGTCGATGCCGCTGACAAGATTCAGTAACGTGCTCTTGCCCGTGCCGCTGGGACCCATCAGCGACACGAACTCTCCCGCCTCGATTTCCAGATCGACGTTATCCAACGGCGTGATCGTTTCGTCCCCCTTACGGAAACTCTTGCTGACCTGTTTCAGTTCTACCAATGCCATTTGATTCCTGCGGAATTAAAATTCAGAGTTCAGTATTCAGAGTCGAGAGTTCAGAGTCGAGAATTCAGAGTCGAGAATTCAGAGTCGAGAATTCAGAGTCGAGAATTCAGAGTCGAGAGTTCAGAGTCGAGAGTTCAGAGTCGAGAGTTCAGAGTCGAGAGTTCAGAGTTCTGAGCAGGAAACGGGTCGCTGACAGTCGCTAAGTTTCCGGAGCCGATCGACACGTGCCCGGGCTATGTTGCTCCTCTCGCCATTTGCCTCTCGCCTTTTGTCTCTCGCCTTTTGTCTCTCGTCTCTCGTCTCTCGTCTCTCGTCTCTCGTCTCTCGTCTCTCGTCTCTCGTCTCTCGTCTCTCTCACCTGCCAATCGTTTGATCTTCACCTGTGACCTTCACACGCGAGTTTGGTTTTAGTCCATCGGTGTTCGAAGAGATCAGTTTGTCCGTAACGCTCAGTCCAACGGTTACCTCGACGAGTTCGCCTTCTGTTGCTTTCCCGGTTGCAACCCCACATCGCTGCGCACGCGCATCAGCGTCGACCACCCAGACGAATGACCCTGATTCCGCTGACTGAAGCAGCTGCTTCGGGATAAAAATTCGCTCGCTTTGCGTTGTCGCGGTAGTAGCCGTTAACGCTGTATCCGGCGCGAGAAAAGTCGCCGTGACCAACATTTCGGGCCGGATCGCTGGTGGCGGTTCGAGCAATTCGACTTTGACCTCCAAGGTGTTCTTTTGAATATTGGCGGTGCTGTTGGTTTGTAATACTCGCCCGCGAATCATTTTTTCGGCTAAAGCGGTTTCGATTTCGACAGCCTGGCCAATCTGAACCAGGGGCACATCCTCCAGTCGAACATCGGCGCGCACCTGCAGTCGCGCCGGATCGTACATTTCCACCACCGTGCTGGAGTTTTGGCCGGCATTGGCCTCCAGCCCCATCACCCGCATTCCAGGCGATGCAACCAATCGCAGAATCCGGCCATCGATCGGAGCATAAATGGTATTGCGATCCACCGCCAGTTTCGCCTGTTGCAACCGCAGTATTGCCTCGTCACGGGACGCCCGGGATGAGTCTATCTTCGCGTCGGCTTCCTCGAATTGCCGTGTTTCCTCGACTAGCAATTCCAGCTGCGTTTGCAGCGCCACAACTTTATCCTGCAACGCATCGACTTCGAATTGCAGATTCGGTTTTCGGACCTGCAATTCGCGCAAGTCAGCATCGGCGGAGGCAAATTCACTTTCCGCCTTTTGTAAGACAATGCCCGCGACGGCTTTCCGCGCAACCTTTTTTCCCTCGACGCTTTGGCGGGAGTATTCCAACCTGGCGATTGCCGATTCAATTAAAAATGGGAGCTTGGCAAGTTCCGTCCTGGTTTTCGCCAGCGTGCCATTTGCGTCCGCCAACTGGACTTGAAGGTGGACCGGTTTCTCCAAACGTACTTTTGCCGCTCGTTGTCCTGCCACGGCGCGGCGTAGTTCGCCTTCGGATTTCGCAAGAGCCGCTTCGGCCTGTTTTGCCGAAATCTCGGCATCAATCGAAATCAGTTGAGCGATCGGCTGGTCTTTTTTTACCGCCTGGCCTTCGACAACCAGTAACTGCTCGATCACACCGGCAGCGAGAGCTGGAACGTTGATTGAAGTGGGGCGCGGTTCGACCCAGCCAGCAGCTTGAAACAGTGGCGTTCCAGTCTCCGAAATATCGGATCGTTTAACGATTACCGGCAACACCTGAACGGATCGTTTCGGCCACAGTCCCGTTCCGGCCGTCGCCGCCAGCAGGCTCAGAAAACCGACCAGGATCGCGGCCGGCAATACGTAGCGGGTCAACCATTTCCGGGGACGCGATTTGCCACCGACCGATACACCTCGCGGCGAGCGGTCGAGAGCAAGTTGGCTCAGGTCAAGTTTTGCGATTGTCATGATTTTTGCTCCAATCAATGGACTCGGCGAGCGATCTATTTATCCGGCCTGACAAAAACTTTGCCGGCCAAAACAGTCAGATTTCCCTGTTCGTCTCGTTTCGCTTTGCCCGCAACAACCACCAGGGACAACTCTTTCACCGCCAATAATTGCCGGGCGTCAGCTCCAACCGGTTTCTCCTGATCGTCGACGACTTTGACCGTCGCGATGTTGTCCTTGACTTCGTTTTGCGTGCAACAGTAGTCCCACGGCGTCGGGCAGCCTTCTTCAGGTGCGCAATGGGCGACGCCCGGATCGACGATCGTGAACGCTGCCATGCCGTTGACGAATGGCTCGGCAGATCCACCAATGCGGCCTACCAGCGTAATGGCATCGCCATCCTTGACGGTTTGCCGGGCTGCGCCGACTGGTTCTGCATTTGCAGGTTCGGTTGCTGCGATGTATTGAATTCCGGTTGGGATGGCGGAATTCCCACTAGCCCCGGTTGGGCCGGATTCGCGGTCAAGGGGTTGCGAACAACCGATTGCGATTATGATCAATCCGATAAGAGTAAAAGTAGTCATCAACGATTTCATTTTAAAACTCCATATGTTGGTAGTAATAGTTTTTGTAATCTCAAAAAACAGCACATACTTCATACTGCTTTCAAACTGGTGGCGACCTCCGCTCGCAAGGCTTTGATTGCTGGTGGTATTGCACCCAGCACACCCAGTAATAAACCAACGCCGCAGCCAATCAGGATCGCCATGCTGTCGATTCGCAGCGTGAACGCGCCCATCGTAAATCGAACGGCGACCCCGTTGAGCATCGTCAATGCGATTGCACCTGAAATCAATGAACCACCGGCAGCCAACAGTGCTCCTTCCTGAACGATGCTCACTAGAATCGCTCGCCGGCGATATCCTATCGCCTGTAGCGTGGCGATTTCCCGAACGCGGCCCGCGACGGCGCCGTACATCATGTTCAAACCGGCAAACACGCCGGCCGCAGAGACCAGCAAGACAACGAGCCAGGCGAGCATTCGCACCGGTTTGTAATGCCGCTGAAGTGTCTGGTAATAGGCTGTTTCAGCCATCGCCCGCAGCTCCAAATCTATCCGCTCCTTGCAGAACAGTTCAATTTCCCCAGTCGAATTTCCGGGAGCCAGCAACAAGGCAACCAGGCTCAGGTCTTGCCGTTTCGTCGCCGATTGAAAATCGGCAAGATTGCACCAAATCTCCGATTCGTAAGCCGCTCCATCCGCTGCAAAATGCCCGACAATGTTCCAAGATTGACCTTCGAACTCAATTCTTTCGCCAATCGATATGGCATCCGGAGAGCATCCGAGTTTGGCGGAAGCCAATCGTCCAACGATGACCTCGCCAGTTGCCGGCCATGTGCCAGCGATCAACCGAACCGATCGGCGAACCAGCGCTGCCGCCGTTGTAACGCCGCGAACCAGTCCGAATCCATCCGCTTCGCTACCCGCCGTCACGCGAGTTCCCAAATACATTTCCGGAGAAACGTGGTGGATTCCGAACCGTTTCCACGTTCCCTCCACACTGGCAGTCAGCAGCGCTGGAGTGTGGGCTGCGATAGATGAATTCTCAATGTTCTCTTCCGAGTTGACGGAGTAAACGAGGACCACATTTTCATCGCCGCTAATCGCCAGCGACCGTTCCAGCCCGCGAATAAATCCGACCACCACAAATACGAGCATCACCACGGTTGCGAGTGCCGCTAACGTGAGGATTGTGCGCACTGGCCGTCGGGCGAGATTTCGGACTCCGTATTCCCAAGGCAACAACATCGGCACCAGTCCAATTCCAGAATTGAGTTGCGCTTGGAGTTGGCGATCACAACCTCAGCAGCGCTAAAATGAATGGATCGAAATAACGAATGGCAAAGTTCAAGAGAGGCAGAACGAACGTCAACAACGAACGTCTGATCGAAACAACCGAACAGAATGCCGAATTAAATCAGCAGAGATTGGTGCGCTATGCGCGCAGCGCGACCGTTCAGAAAGGTGCCATGGTTCGAAAAACGATCGTATTCCTGGAAATCCCCGACTATTGGCCGGGCAATTTGCAGTTTCGTAATCGGTTCCCGAAGAACATACCAAAGGATCGCATGATCGCCAGTCTCGGAATCAGTACCGCGGGTAACGCCCTGACACAAACAATTTCTGCAATTGCAGTCGTCTTCCGGGCTATCGTCTGAATGAACAGGGACTGATTGTGAAATGGGCTGGCAGCATTTGCATTGAGTCAAAACGCCTGCCTCATCCGATGTCACCGATCCAGGTGCCATGCACCGAAACGGACAGATCATCAGGCAGCTGATCAGTAACAAATTGAGAGAAATCCGGCACATATGAAGAGTATAGCCCAAACGGCCACTGTAGGCAATTTTAATTTACTAGTGCTTGGACCGCAGATCGAAGACACGATTACAATTGGGAATGCTGGGTGCGGTCATCGTCTGCTATAACAGGACTCGATGCACGTTTCAGCATTGGTTAAAGGACGATCGATATTGTGAAAATTGAGCGACTTGCCGCATACCGGGTTGAATTGCCACTGATCGAAGGCTCGTACAAATGGTCGGGCGGGAAATCGGTGTCTGTTTTTGACAGCACGATCGTCGCAATCGAAACGGAATGCGGACTGGTCGGATATGGGGAAGTATGTCCGCTGGGACCGTTTTACCTGGCGGCTTACGCTCTAGGAGTACGCGCCGGTTTGCGCGAACTTGCGCCCCATCTGTTGGGATTCGATCCTCGCGAGTTGACGAAACTGAATCAGCGGATGGATACAGCACTCAAAGGGCACCCGTACGTCAAGTCTGGAATCGATATGGCGTGCTGGGACATTTTGGGACGGGCAACCGGTTTGCCGGTCTGCACATTGCTGGGAGGTCGATTTGGCGACAGTGTGAGGCTGTATCGAGCCATCTCGCAACAGTCACCCGATGAAATGGCCGCGAATGTTCGGTTGTACCGAGAACAAGGTTATACGCGTTTTCAATTGAAGGTTGGCGGAGACCCGGATACAGACATCGAACGGATTCGTGCGACGCGGGAAATTCTGCCGTCGAGCGACCGCCTGGTTGCCGACGCCAATACCGGTTGGCTCCAGCATGAGGCGATGCGAGTCGCACGAGCCATTGGCGATTTGGACGTCTACATCGAGCAGCCTTGCCAGAGCTATGACGAGTGTCTGTCCGTGCGCAGGCACACCGACCTCCCATTGATACTTGACGAAAACATCGATTCGATCGATATGCTGTTGCGGGCCAAAGTAGATCAGGCGATGGACGTGGTCAACTTGAAGATCAGCAAACTGGGGGGCCTGACCAAAACAAGACAGGCACGGGATCTGTGCGTCTCGATGGGGATCGCCATGACCATCGAAGACAGTTGGGGAGGCGATATTACCACAGCGGCAATTGCCCATTTGGCTCACAGTACGCCCGAGGAATTCCGTTTTTCCAGCACCGACTTCAACAGCTATGTTAGCGTCAGCAACGCCGACGGCGCTCCGCAACGCGAACGGGGCTGTATGTCCGCCAGTCGGGAGCCGGGATTGGGTGTCGTTCCGCGGATGGACGTACTCGGCAAACCAGTTGTCGATGTGAGCTGAGCATTTTGTGTGCAGATGTGGATTATTAATCGCATGTCCCGATTCGATGGAATGATCAACGGTTGTCATTGGCGAATCGCTGTTGGTACGCTGTTGCTGTTTATCCTGCACGGACTGTTGTTGGCTCAGGAGCCCACCCGGCCCGACGACGAAGCGTCGATCATTGCCGCCCAGGCGCGACTTCGTGGAGATTCGAAACGCGGTGCATTGATCTTTCATAGATCGGCTGCCGCGTGTGTAAAATGCCATGCCGCAGGCGACGAAGCTTCGCCGCTCGGCCCCGATCTGGCGAAGGTCGGACCCAAGGTGACCGACCAACACATTGTTGAGTCGATTCTGCGGCCTTCTGCGGCAGTCAGTAAGGGTTATGAAATTGTAACCGTGTTGATGGACGATGGGGTCGTGAAATCGGGCATCGTTGTGAATGATGATGACGCGGATTTTTTGCTGTTGCGCGACCTGGAAAACCTGGAAAACGAAGTCAAGATTCTAAAACATGAAATCGATGAGATTCGCGTAAGTCAAAAATCGATCATGCCGGACGGTCTGGCAACGGCACTGCAAAGCGAACGCGACGTCTACGATCTGGTGCGGTATCTGATGGAGATCGCGCGGGGGGGCCCGACGCGGGCGGTGGATTTGCAGCCCGAGCCTGGTGAACTTGTTGTTCACGACGATACCATCGATCTGGACCACGCGGGAATTCTGAGATCTCTTAACGGACAGGACTTTGAAGCTGGCAAGAACATCTACCTCGGGCACTGCAAAAACTGCCATGGAGGTGATGGAAATACACCGTCGCTGGCTTCGGCTCGGGCGTTTGGCACCCAGCAGCTCAAATACGGTTCCGATCCATTCAAAATGCAACGGACTCTTACGCTCGGTGCTGGACTGATGGCCTCCATGCAGCACCTTTCGCCCAAGGAACGATACCAAGTCGTTCACTATATTCGCGAAGGAATCATGAAACCGGGTAATCCGGATTACCGTGCAGTGGATGACGATTACCTGAACAGCCTTCCAAAAGGGACTGCGGCAGGGGAATTTGAACTTCCGAACGTCGATCGGGATTTTGGTCCAGTGCTTGGCAGCCAACTCGGCACGTCGGTAAACAATGCTCTAAGTTTTCGACTGGCAGGTGACGTGACGGTGAGCTACGACTTACATCGAATGAGGTTGGCAGGTGTCTGGATTGGTGGGTTTCTCGATCTTTCGCAAACACATCACTTCCGCCAGCGAGGCGAACAGATGCCGCAAATCGCTGGCGAGCTGATTTCCGGCCTGAGCGATTGGTATTGGTCATTCGATGGCAATTTTGACATTCCGGTCGATGCCAAGCCGCCGCGCGGCCCGGTCCGAAATGACTGGCTGCAATACTACGGTCATTATCTGCACGGCGATCGGGCAATTCTCAGTTATGGCATTCATCATCGCCGGATTCTAGAAACCGTACACTCCTCGCAATCGCTCGGCCAATTGGTGTTGCATCACACGTTGCGGATCGAAGCAGGTAATCAGCCGCTGCGTTTATGTGTTGCGCGATTGGACGGCGGTGGCCGGCCTGTTGATCTGACCGGCGGCGAGAGCGCGAACTTGATCGCCCGCTTGGGTTCAGCATCCGAGCCGTCGCGGGTGGTTGCCGCCATGGTAACCGGAGTCACGGCCGATGTGACATGGTCAGTGGACGAGACTGGGCGGTTGGTGCTATCCATTCCGCCAAGCGATGAATCGCGGGTGTTGGGTGTACTTCGCAGTTCGACATCGGACGGTCAGCCCGCAATGCTTTGCCAATCGTTACGTACGGCGGCAGAGGATGATTTGGTTGATCCGTTGACGATGACTCGCGGCGGCCTGCGGCGATGGCAGCAGTCCATTGATGTCAAGGGTAAACTCGGCGAACCAATCAACGGCTACGCATTGGATACCATTCCGGTACCATTTGAGAACCATTGGAACGCCTGGCTTCGTACCAGTGCGCTCGATTTTTTCGACGATGGTCGGGCGGTGGTGACGACTCATGGGGGCGACGTCTACATTCTGCACGGCATCGACGCCGGCTTGAATCGTATCGTCTGGAAAAGGTTTGCGGCTGGATTGTTTGAGCCGTTTGGAGTGCGCGTCGTCGACGGAAAGATCTACGTAACCTGCCGCGACGGGATCAAGCGATTACACGATCTGAACGATGATGGCGAAGCCGATTATGTCGAAGCGTTCTGGATCGACGACGATGTATCGTGCAGTTTTCATGCTTATAACTTTGATTTGCAGACCGACTCGCAGGGCAATTTTTACTTTGCCAAAGCGGGCCAGTACACTCAGCACCAACGTCCGGGCTGCATCATGCGCATCCCGCCGGAAGGTGGCCGGGCCGATGTCGTTGCCTGGGGATTGAGGACTCCCAATGGCATGGGAAAATTGAAAGACGATCGATTCACCGTGTCGGATAATCAGGGCCCCTGGATGCCCGCCGGCAAGATTTCGCTGATCAAACCCGGCAGCTTTTTGGGAAGCATGCCAATCACCGACGAACAGGAAGCATGGCTCAAACAGAAACACGATGACAAGTTGCCGATTGCATTCGATGAGCCTTTCATTTGGACGCCGCAGGAACTCGATAGCTCATGCGGTGGTCAGGTTTGGGTGGACGATCCCCGTTTCGGCCCGCTTTCGGGGCGATTGCTGCATTCATCGTTTGGTAAGGGCTGGGTGTATTATTTGTCGCTACAGGAAATGGCAGGCACGACGCAGGGAGCCATTGTCGCACTGCCTCATCAGTGGGATGCAGGTGTAATGAGGCTCCGCGTTAATCCAGCCGATGGACAGGTCTATGGTACGGGGCTTTCCGGTTGGCAGGGACCAGCAGGTGGTAAAGATGGCTGCCTGCAACGTCTTCGCTTCACCGGCAAACCGATCAAGATGATCGATGAACTGCGGGTCGTTCCCCAGGGAATTGAATTGGTTTTCAATTTTGCCCTGGACCCGACAACCGCCGGCGATCCGCGATCCTGGCGATGCGAAACGTGGGACTATCTTTGGTCCGAACAGTATGGTTCGGATGAGTATTCGGTACTTCGCTCAGCCAGCAAAGGGCGAGATGCATTGTCGATACAACACGCGCAATTAATCGGCGATCGCCGAGTCCGTTTGCAGATTCCTGATTTACAAACGTGCGACCAGCTGTCGCTGGACATGAAATTTGCGGACGCGGACGGTCAACTATTCATCGAGCGGGTATATACAACCGTTCACGAGGTTCCCGCCGAGTAAATTCTACAGGTAACCCCTTACCAGCAAATCCGGCGTCCTGTTTATTCTTCCCAGATCTTCGTCAGGTCAGCCGCGACGTCGGTGATGAAAGTTGTCCCGAACGATTTGCCGCGACAAAGTGTCTGTATATGACGATTGTCGCCCTCCAGTCGGATTCACGAACCGCGTCGGAGGCGCCTTCAAATAACGAAACCCCAGCGTGGAATTCACCCGGCAGAAAGACCAATAATGCGTCTATTAATCCCTCAGATCCAATTTCACTGTCATCCACTGGAATCCATAATGTCAGCGAATCCCGGTGCCCGTCTTGTGCGTTAAACTTCACATCTGAACGATTTCCATCAGGATTCAGATCGATTTTCAATCCGAATGCTGCAGGTTATGACAATTTCGACAGAAAACAGATTGCGGATTTGGATTGATGCAGACGCATGTCCTGTTGCAATCAGGGAAGTCCTGTTTCGAACAGGCAAGCGGCTGGGGATTGAAATCATTCTGGTGGCGAATCAGTCCATGCGGGTGCCGACGTCGGATTTGATCCGGGTCATCACGGTTCGGGACGGAGCGGACATCGCCGACAACATGATCGTCGAACAGTTGCGTGCCGGTGATGTCGTCGTCACCAGTGATATTCCGCTGGCCGCGCGAGTGGTGAAGCAGGGCGGAATCGCCATCGGCACTCGTGGTGAGGTGTTTGATGACAGGAGCGTCCAGGGGAGGTTGGCATCGCGAAACATGATGGAACATTTGAGGTCGGCTGGAATTGACACACCCGGACCGGCGCCATTCCGCCAAAAAGACGTTCAGACTTTTGCCAATTCGATTGACCGAACGCTGACCCGCCTGTTGAAAGGGCACACCTGATTTTTCAGGATGGTTTGGAATCACGTCAGGACTTTTGCATTACAGCCGTTACAGATTGGTCAATTCCCGTTGCCTGCCACTTGGGCTCGACGTTCCGATCAGTTATCTTCGGCGATCTTCTACTTCCATAATTTGACGGTCGGAATGGTTGTCTGTTGTTTCACTTACCTGGAAAATCCGAATACCTTATGTTGGCAGCTCACTATGATGCCGTGCCCGTCTATCGGCGAGTGCTGTCTGATTCTCTGACGCCGGTTTCGGCCTTCAGCCGCATCGATAGTGGCGAAGATGCCTGTCTGTTTGAGAGCGTGGTTGGCGGAGAAATTGTCGGTCGATACAGCTTTTTGGCAACCGATCCGAAGATGCGGATTCTCGCTAAAGGGAACGACTTCACGATGATAGAGGGAGTTGCAACTCAAACAAAGACGGTCGAAAACCCGCTGCTTGAATTGCGCCGACTGATTGCTAGTGTTCGGGTACCCAAGTTGGAAGGCATGCCGCCATTTACCGGTGGAGCGATCGGCTACGCCGGTTACGATACCGTCCGTTACATTGAAAACTTGCCAGATGCGCCGCCGGATGATCGACAACTCAGTGATCTGTCTTTTGCGTTTTATGATTCGATGCTGGTGTTTGACAACATCAACAAAACGCTCACAGTGATCACTCTCGCCTGGCCCGGGAAACATGAATCGGCGGGAGCCGCCTGGGATGACGCGACCGCCAGCATCGACGCCTTGATCCGTCGATTGCATGTTCCGAATCAGAATCTGCTACCCACCGACACCAACCTTCAGATCGATCAACCGATCGACTACGAATCCAACTTTACCCGTGATGAGTTCAAATTGGCGGTCGAGAAATGCCAGGAATACATTCGAGCGGGCGATATTTTTCAGGTCGTGATCAGCCAACGGCTGGAAATGCGGATCGATTGTGATCCATTCGAAGTCTACCGTTCGCTGCGAGTTCTCAACCCCAGTCCGTTCATGTTTTTTCTGCGAACCAGCGAGACGACCCTGGTGGGAAGTTCACCGGAAATCATGTGCCGGGTGGTCGATGGTGAAGTGACCGTTCGCCCATTAGCCGGGACTCGCCGCCGTGGAATCAATCCTGCGGAAGACCGCGAGCTGGAACGGGAACTGCTCGCTGACGAAAAAGAACGGGCGGAACATGCGATGCTGGTCGATCTGGGTCGCAACGATGTCGGCCGCGTCGCCCAATATGGCTCGATACGAATGCCCGATTTAATGGTCGTCGAACGGTACAGCCACGTCATGCATATTTCATCGACAGTCACCGGCCGATTGCGCGACGACTGCGATGCGTTTGACGCCTTGATGGCCAGTCTTCCGGCTGGCACGGTTTCAGGTGCACCGAAAATCAGAGCGATGCAGATCATCGATGAGATTGAAAAGCAGCGGAGGGGACCCTATGCCGGTGCGGTCGGCTATTTCGATTATTCGCAGAACATGGATACCTGTATCGCGTTACGAACGATCGTGGTCATCGGCGATAAGGCTTATGTACAAGCGGGGGCCGGCATTGTGGCCGACAGTGATCCCGATCTTGAATACGAAGAAACTCTGAACAAAGCGAGTGGCCTGTTGCGGGCGATTGAAATGGCCCATCACCGATTGACGTTGAATCCCTCGTAGCCTTCTTCTGCCCGACCAGGCGAGTGGCCTTCGAACACCGAGAACTCGGCCCAAACCGGCATCCGATTGGAAATTGACAGCGCTTCCACGAGTGTCAGATTGAACCGTTTCATGAAATCGAAGTTTCCGCATTCACCAGTAAATTCAACGGTCCCTTTATCGTCAAAAATGATGTTGTCCAGCTGGGCGTCATTGCGTGTATTGGTGGCCGTATCAACGATCGCCATTTTCAAGCCGACCGTCGACGGCAATGCTTGCAGCTGCGCATCGCTGGAACTGAAATCACCGGCAAGAATGATGTCGTCTTCATTGCGGCTGTCGTTGCGAATCGAGCGAAACAATTCCCCCAACCAGGCGATCTCCTGATCCGGCCCCTTTGGGTTCAATTGCAGATTGGCCAGCGTAAACGTGAATGCCAGCTGCGGTGGAGCGTTGCGAGCTCGAAACCAGGCGACGAGTGGATCATGCAGAAACAGGTCCTCTGGATCATTGACCGTGTACCAATGCTGTTGCTCCAACATCACCGATTGCTGATTGAAAATGATTGCAAACTGCTGATTCGATCCCGTTTGATCGGCAAAACGGAAGTCTAATCCTCGTGCATTCAACTCCTGGACCAGCCTGGAAATCGAAAGACTCGAGCTATTTTGAATGGCCACTACATCATACGAAGCACAGATATCGGCCGTCAGACTCAGGTTTCCGGTCGCATTGGAAGGTTCGAGTTTGAAGGAGGCAATGCGGATGGTTTCATGACCGGCCGGCACGCCGTTTGAGCGGGAATCCATCCTGGAATCTTGCAAGCCCGAACGGATCGGAATTGCCGAGTAGTCCCGCAGGGATGGCGAGTTGGGTCGCCGCTGATAAAAATTGGATGTTCCGGCCAATGCGAAAGGATTGTTTGTTTCTCGAGCGTCAAGACCGAGTTGCGATTGAACAAGTCGATACGCATCTGAAAAACTGTTGATTTGATGGCGATGATAAAGCAGCCAACCTCCGCCAATAATGACGAGCGACAGTATCAGCGTTCTCAGAAACCTTTTCATCAGGACAACCCCAATCGAAATCCAGTGACGTGGTATCGAGAGAATCGACGGTTTGCCTGTTCGAGTGCAGTCTTGGCGTGAATGCGACGGTTGCAACGGTTTTGGGATGGGCTCTAAACTCGGGACTGATTCAATTCGGACTTCGCGTCCCGGCCGTCCGTGTTTGGTCGAAAGATGGTGATCAACGCGGCTGGCAGATACCAGGCCATCACCAATCCACCTTGAAATCCGTGCCAGAATTGGACGGCCACCATGATGGCACAGGTGTAAGCGATCAGGGTCCCCGTGTTTTTTCGAGTCGGCCAGAATACAAACGAAATGCACAATGCCACAAACGCGACGAGTATCGGCAGCCGGTACCAGCTGTCCCAACCCAGGCCCCAAATTCCTTCCAACCCCTTCATCAAAGGGATCCAAAAACCAAACGTTGCCCGGAGCTGATGGCCAAAGTGTTCCAAATCGCGCGATGTCAGGCTGAGTGTCAAGACACAGCAAACGATTGCAACCAAGACCCCGAAAATGAATCGTCTTGTCCCTTTCTCCCAATAAAAACTGATCCACAGCGGCAACAGAAACAGGGGATAGTAAGCAACCCCGGTTGCCAAGCCAATAAAAGCGCCAGCGGCCCCCGGTCGTCGAAAACACAAAATAGCCCAAACCAGCAGCGCTCCCGGCAGGACATGAATCAAATGCCCCATATATTGCGCCGTGTAAGGCAACATCAGGTAGATACAAGCGATTCCAACACCAAGACGCGCGTCGTGAAAGTGATAATAGCCGATCAAGATCAGTCCCAGCACCAATGCCGACTGGCTGAATATTGCCAGCGATTTTGCCGCGATGGAGTACCTCGCCAGATTGCGGTCCTGATCCGCGTCGGTTTGCAACAGCCCCTCGCCATTAGAAAATGTGGGAATGATCGGAAACAGTTGAAACAGCGGCAACCCCGGTCCCCGTTTTCGCAGCTCAAGCGTCTCGTCTTCCTCCGCGGTTTCGCGTTTTAGCATTCGGATGGTACTGCGGGCGGTCGCCAGATCATCAGCGGTCAGTTTGGACATCAGAATGTTGGCGTACAGAAATGTCATCAGGCTGCACATCAGAAACACCATGCCGCCAACATTCAGATTCGGTGCCAGCATTGGTCGCCGTTTCAATAATGGATCAATCAACATCCGTATTAAAAAGACAAGGCACATCGACAACAGCCAATAGTATCCAATTCGCAGATAACGCTGCGCTCGAACCGCTACATCAGCTGTGGTTGCATCGGTCGATTCGATATTTTCACCGACGTTTTTGGTCAGCGGCGGTTTATCAGACAATCCTTCACTATCATCAGCGTTCACTGTTTGCCGGCGGGCAGAATTTTCCATCGCGGAACTTTCCAATCGATTGCCGAAATCGATCAGCAGGATGCCTGGAGCCAGCAGAATGATCAGCACGAGGTCAAGATTGCGTACGCTCCAGAACCGGTTGAATTTGAAGAACAGCGCCAGCATTAACAACGACGAAAAATAGACCCATGTCGTCGGAGCTATTTTTTCGTAGGCAAACGGAAATTCCGGCATGATTTTGCGAGCGTTGAACTGAGGCCTGGGTCGGTCACTCCAGCGTAACCGCATTTCGGTGGTCTGCAATCGTGGAATCACAGTGATCAACCCACGACCGGTTTTCGGCGGGGCTATGGTGTAATCACAATGGAATCGCTGGCGGTGATTGTACCGGCTGAGTTGTCACTGGTGGCCTGAATTTCTACCACAGATTGTCCTGGTTGAACGGCACTGAAACTGGCAACATACGTCAGAGAATCTCCCGCCCTCATTTCCCGGCGCGGCTCCAGATAGAACAGCGTAAAGTCCGGACTGCGCGAGACAATAGGCACTTCTTTGCCGAGATCGTCGACCAGGTCATCCAATTGCAGACTGGGTGGAACCAGTAATGAAATTTCCACGTTGGTATCGGAAATACTACTGCCGTTTCTGATTTCGAATTCGACTCGAGTCCGTCCGTTGACAGCCGTCTGTCGGTCCAGTGTCCGCGCTGTTGCAGCAAGATTCATTTGGGCATTCAATCGACCGGCGTCGGCATCTTCGGGAATTCCGATTGGGCCTTCGCCTGGAATTACCGGTGGCCGATCAGGAACCACTCCACCCGATTCGCCCTCCGCAGCCGGTTGATCGCCGACAGTTCCTGGCGGCTCAATCCGCAAATCGTATCGGCGAGAGACAGGCGAAACGTCGGGCGATGAAACCGTCATTTCACTGAACGCGTCACCATCTTCCGTTAAGGCGTCATAGACCACGTCGACAGTTTTTGATTGGCCGGGATCGAGACTGCCAAGGTCGAAGATCAACTCGTCACCCGTATTTCCTAACCAGCGATGCGGAAACTGTTGCGTGACCCGTTGCGGTTCCAATGAATCCGAAAAGCGATTAGTCACGGTGACACTGTTCAGTGGAATGTTCCCGACGTTGGTGGCTTTGCCTTGAATCAGAATCCGACCACCGCGATCAATCCGGCGCTGACCTGTCAATTCGAGATCAACAGTTGAAGCAGCCGTCGGCGTCGCGGCGATGCATTCGTTGGCTCGCGCGGAATGTCCGCCGATCGCGGTTACGCTCAAATTGAAACATTGTTCACCAGCACGAATGACATCGAAGACCACCTTCCGCGTCACTTTTTCACCCGGTTTCAGTGTTCCCACGTCGGCTCGAATGGGATTACCCAACCCGGTCGCGGCCAAACCCGGATCGTATTGAATCTGTAATTGGATCCCTTCCAGCGAATCGGCGCATTGATTGACGATGATGATGTCGTAGGTTGCCTGTTCGCCGACTTTGGCTGCGTTGGGGCCTTCCAGCTGTAAGCCGAGACAGGGCGCGGAGATTTCTGTTTGGGCGCACGCTTCGGTTTTCAGCTGATCTGTTGCACTTGATACCTCGAAGCACAATTCGTTCTGGCCACGCGTATTGGACTTTAGCTGGATATCAACATTCAGCGGTTGGCTGCCGACCGCAATGTCGCCAAGTCTCCATTCCAACTGCCGGCCGAATTGGTTTGGTTGGGGTGTACTGGAAACGAATTCCAAGTTGTCAGGAAAATCCTGCGTCCTCAGGATCACGTCCCGCGTCAGCTGATCGCCCGGATTTGTGATTTCAACTCGGTAATTGAAGGCTTCGTTCACACCGGCTGATCTGGGCCCAATCGCGCGAATTTTGAGGGCGGGCGCGCTCCACGTTACGCTGGTAATGCCGCTTTCAACCTTGAGTTCCGATTCGCCAAATATTTTTGGTCGCACGACGTCGACGCGGACCTGAGTGGTTCCCGGATCGAATTGGCCGGCTACTTGCCGGATTTGTACTATGGCCTGACCGGCGGAGTTGGTTCGAACTTCCGCCGTTTGTGATCCAGTGGGAGCAAATTCGGCCGCCGCCCCGCCCACGATCGAGTAGTTTACGGTCCAGCCTTCAACACCGCCGCTATCCGAATTTCGAGTCACCAGAGTCGTTAATGGAGTCACTGTTCCGGCTGCGGCCGACTTGGGAACTGGAATCGACCAGACAGCATCGATCCAGTGCACAATCGTCGACTTGCGGCGCTTGTCCCAGGCCTGGGCGTTGGGTGCCACGCAGGTGATATAGCTCGTCCCTTCCGATTCCGAAGACAGACTGACAAACGCATGACCCTTTAGCAATTCGATGTCATCCACTGGGGTTGGTGTTCCCCGTGTCAACAATCGGTGTTTAAGTCCTGTTCGGCCCCAAGCATAATTGCCATCGAATTTTTTTGGGGACGGCGGGACCAAGCGGTTGAACACTGGTTCCGTCAAACCATCCACTTCGATGAATTGGCCGACACTGTCACTGGACAACAGCCATTCCAGCGGCTGATTCATGACAAAGTGATAATCGGATCCACAAATTCCAGCCAGCACCACGACCTCTGCTCCGACTGGGGCGATGATTCGCGATGGCGTCAGGATGATCTCGCCCGACTGACCGCGCGAGGGGTGCGCACTCGGTTTGGGAATGACATGCCGAGGTGATTGGTACTTCGCCGGTCCACCACAGCAGTCTGGAGGATCGGCTGGGCGCGAAAAGGCGGGTTGAGTGGGGAGTGAAGCCGAAGGCGAATTCGCCAGCGGGTCGCGGGCGACATTCGGCGTCAAAATGGTTGTCGAATTCGGCGCGGGCAGAAATATTCGTTCGCCCGTTGGATCGATTGCCGGAAATTGCAGTCGAGCACAGCCAGTTAGCGACACCACGATCAGCCAGACCGTGACGGCCATCCATGTTCTCGTCGATTTCTTCCTTCGCAACATTTTCGCCACCCCTGGCAGGTTTTTCCTTGCGGCCTACAGCCTTCCAATTTCTGTTGAAACGCAAGCCGATGCGCAGACTCGCGCAGTTTTTATTAGCGCGAAAAGGTAGCACGTGTTTGTGCACCATTTGGATTTTTTGCGATTGCATTGACTCGAAAATGCAATAATAGAAGGCGATATTGCCGATCATTCCGAATGCAGCAATGGTTACAGCTCGTCAATCGACGCCAGGAAGTCGGTCATTTCCCCGCGAGCGTGCGAGTCGTTTTGAAGCTTCGCCTGCTCAATTCCAGCGGACAGGCGTACTTTTGCTTCGTCGATCCGTCCCAGCCGGACGAATTGCTGACCCGACATGAAGAAGGCTGGAATATAGGGCGGAGTTCGGCGGGTCAGGCCAGCAAAAATTTCGAGGCTTCGTTCGTGCTGGCCGCAGTTGTCCAGTTCCATCGCCAGTGCGTACAGCAGAAAAGTGTCATCCGGACTGCCGTCCAACAGTTTTTCCAGTTGTTCAATTGATGGCATCAGTCACCCTGAAACTTGAAGCGTTCAGTCAAGCTGCGACAATTCGGATTCTGCCCACTTGGGGCACTGATTCGTATCTGTTATTTTCGTGAACAGATGAAAACGCTAACTGTCGGCCGCCATAAAACATGGCGAGCATCATCATACACTTTAGTACGAAAGGGTGAATCCTGTGGCAATACGAGTCGCAATTAACGGCTTTGGGCGCATT
>JBGSXT010000594.1:0-2297 GCA_041751295.1 Mariniblastus sp. | reverse complement strand
GCGGGAACATCCCGACGCCCGCTTGGAACTTCAAAGTCTGTTACACGCGCAATACGAGGCCGCCGGCTACGCCGAATACATTTACCGCGGCACACCCCGGCCGCCATTATTTTCCAGCGACGCCGAATGGGCCAGCCAGCTAGTTGCCAGCTGATTACTCAACCGTAATCGCCACGCTCCCTGAATGGCTGTTGAATTCCGGCGCGTACATACACTGTAGCTCAGCGATGCCGGTTTGGTACTGGCCCCGATGCTGCACGCGCACCGAATATTCAAACACGTACGTTCCCCGTCGCAGAAAGTCGATGAAGAAATGACTGGCCGTGTCTTTGGTTGATTCGTAGTACGCCAGTCCGTCCTGGAATTTGTACTGCGACAGGACATTGACCGGTTCGGTGCCGCTGCCGCGATAATCTTTCAGATGCACGTATTCCATGTCGCGATCGACCCGCAATTCAACGCGCGTCACCAATTCATCCCCGACCTCGACGGGACCGGTTACCGGTTCGATCACGGGGCCTTTCTCGGTGTTTCGCTTGATGAACAATTCCTTTTTGAGAGTCAACGGCGTCCCTTCGAATGGCACGATTTTGGATACGTCTTCGAGATATTGCCAGTGCAATCCACCCCAGGCGATACCGTCATCCAGCTTGGTTACCGTTACCTGGCCCATCTCCGGTTTGATTTCACCGCGCACAAATCGCTGTTCGAAGAATCCAGTACCCGCTTCGACATTGGCCGGTTCCACTTCGATGGAACCCAATCGGACCTGAACCAGTTCATCGGACGCCAGCAGATTCGTGCCACGCAGCAACAGCGCATAACAGGCATCGGCGGTCGCCTTGGTCGTTTTCCAATTCTGAGTCTGTTTCTGTTTCAGCAGCCAGACTTTGCAATCTTCAACTTTCTGTGGGTCATTGGCAACCTCGTCGTAGGCTTCGATCATGACTGCCTGGGTTTCAATCGGAGCCTCGTACCACCACCACGATGGCGATTCGCGCCACAACATGCCCATTTCGTCATCGCTGATGGACCGTTCAGTAAGTGACGCCATGATCTCCCGTGGCGTATTCAAATCGCCAAACCGTTTCAAGCCGATCGCCAAATGGCCCTGAGATTGTCGATTGCCCAGTTCCGGCCAAAACTTTTTGGCTTGACCCAGAAAGTAGTCCACCGCCGTTTTGTATTGGGCATCGACTGCTTTATCTTTCAGGAAAAAGCTCCGTCCGTACAGATACAGACAAATCGAGGGTGTCAGATGATTGAGGTCTTTGTTGTCGCGTCTCAAGATCTCCTGATAAACCTCATTGATCCAATGATCGAGTCGATCGAGTGACTTGATTGCGGCGGAAACATCGACCTGCACACCCAGGTGACGCAATCGCCCGAAACCAGTCGTAATATACAGTGTGATGAAGTCATTGGCGGGTCCGCCTGGGAACCATGGCCAGGCGCCATCGCTGTATTGCATTTCTTTCAACCGGTTCGACGCCCGGCCAATTTCATCATTCAGTCGATTTGTGTCAAACAGTATTCCCACATCACGACGGGCCTGACTTTCCTTTTTTCCTGCCCGTAGCCAGGGCGATTCGGCGATCAACACGTTTCGCAGGTCGTCGTTCTTCTCCAGCGGACTGTCCAGCGCGTCCGTCCCCCGCCATTGCTCGAAAATGCGTTCCATTTTCGGATCCGAAGCGGCGATATGTTGTCCCAATGAATTGGCGTACAGTCGATTGAACACCTGCTCACTGCATTGATGTGGATACTCCATCAAATAGGGCAACGCCATCACGGCATACCAGGCCGGATTCGATGTCATTTGCAGAGTCAACGTTTGACTTTGCAACGTAACGCTGTCACCAGAGTTTATCAGTCGATCAAAGGTAAACTCCCGCGTTTGTTTGCCACGCATCGGCAGCGGCATGGACTCCGTCACCAGAATCCGTTTCGACAGCACCGGCAGAAATCCTTCTTCGCCATCGCTCAACCGGTCCGTCGCAGCGACCGCCTTGTAAATCAGGACTCCCACAAAATCGGGCACCTGTAGTTTCCAAAACAGGCTTTGCGATTGACCGGCGGGAATATCAAACGCCTGATCCGCATTTTCATTTGTCAGTTGCGCGTCCATGCTGTCATTGGTGCGCGCATCGGAGAAAGTCAATCGAACGGAACCGTTCTGGCGCGTCGCCGATTGATTCACAACCTTCACGGAGAATTCCAATACATCTCCTTCCCGCAGGAATCGAGGAGGATTGGGCTGCACCATCAGGTCTTTCGACGTCACAACCTGGTCCGTC
>JBGSXT010000593.1:0-4575 GCA_041751295.1 Mariniblastus sp. | reverse complement strand
CGCATTGCTTTTCACAAAGTATCGCCGACCGTTCGCCAGTTCAACAGTTTCAGTCGTATTGATACAGCCACCATGGGTCGCGTGGGCGGAAATGATTTTGGCCGGTTCGCCCGTCGCGTCTGCGATACAGCGTTCGATCGCCAGCTTCAGGTCCTGATTCACAAATCGCTTTAAAACCCTTACCGCGACAGAAATTCAATGATCTTGGGACAGGCCGCTTCGATCATATCCAGCACTTCTTCAAAACCCTGCTCACCACCGTAATAAGGATCGGGCACATCAACGGGCCATTCACCTTCCAGAAAATCGCTTAACATTTTTACGGTGGCTGTCGGTTGAGGGTGGAGCCGATTGATGTCCCGCAGATTCTCCCCGTCCATGGCAATGATCAGGTCGAATTGTTCCAGGTCAGTCCGCGTCAGTTGTCGCGCACGACTTTTCAAATCGAATCCACGACGCAACGCATGTTCGCGCATCCGGCGGTCGGCCCGTTCGCCGACGTGATAACCAGCCGTACCTGCCGAATCGACCATGATTTGCGACGTCAACCCCCGCTCGTTCACCAAATGTTGCATAACGCCTTCGCCCGTCGGCGACCGGCAAATATTACCCAGGCATACGAACAGAACCGATTTTGCCTTCTCGTGATTGGTCATCAATCCATTTTGCAACAACGTATCACAGTATGAAATGGGGATTTGGTGCGTCGCAAGAATTAAGGTTTCAGGCCAATTTGTTTTGCGGCAAGCCGTCGTGGTCTAAATAAAAAAGGTGCTTGACACCCTTTCTGCCTCCTTAAATGTGGCGAGATCCACACTTGTTCTCCCAAACGTTTCCCACCCTAATCGCTCAGCGAAAACGGTGTCTGATATACGGTTGAATCTGACTAGCGGACAATTCCGTCGTTGATGGCCCAGTTCGGATGTAAAATCGTTCAATTTCGTTGTCTTTCATGTAAATCGGTGCCGATGATCGACTACTTCGAACGACCATAACGCGGAACTCATCCTTGTCTTCGAAGTGAATATGGACCTGCGTCATTGCCTGAACCCCCAAACGTGCCTTGATAATATTTACCAAATGCAACGCCATTCCGTCTTCGTTTGGGAAGTTGTCATGTTGCAAACCCAGAGCAGTCCCGTCGTCGGAAACGCCAACCACCAACGTGCCGCCGTTGGTATTCAAAAACCCTGCTACAGTCTTCAAAACGGCGGCCTCCATTTTGGGATCCTGTCGAGCGGTATGAAGATTTGTGCGGAGAGTTGATTTGAACTCGATCGCATCGGACTCTCCAATGGCAATAAGCGTTGCCAAATCCATCTCTTTTTGTTCCACGTCTCCATTTGTTTTGTCCGAAAGCAATACCGCATATCCGTCGGCGATGACATTGGCCATCAGTTCACGCCGATTTTGAAGGAAATCTGCGTACTCCAACTGTTCCCAATTAGCTGGCAGCGCATGCCATCGATTCATTTGATCCATTTCGTGTTGGCTAAATCGCGATTTCATAATTGGGAAATATTCACTTGGTGGACTATCCGAGATGTCCGAATTGTCACCCCATTCGAGCCACGCGTAATTGGCGATCTGATTCGTATCTCTGGGTGCGGTTATCCCTAGCTTGGCCAAAAACGATTTTGGAAAAAGGTGGTGCCGCTCCACAGCGGATCGATTTGCCTGGGTTGACGGGTCCAGCAGGTCAGCGATTCTCAACCTCGAAAACAGAGCTTTGGATTCGAGAAGTACCAAAGAGGCCATATATGCAAACAATGAAGGGCTACGGGGTGACGAAGTTGCCAAATCGTTCGGCAACGTGACCCCCCAATAATCGTTCGTCAGCGTAACGTCGCAAACCGAACTAAGCGCTGCTATAAACTCATCGCCGGTTTTGACGCCGCGAAGGCGGGCCAAATCAAACTCCATCGCCGATTCCGGCGATCCCGTAAAACGCCCCGTAACCGCCGACATGAAAAACCAGCGCGCAATAATTGATCGCAACTTGTGTTCCGCAATTGAATATTCCGTCCGCCCGATCAAATACAAAATGTAGGAAAACAGCAGGTTGTTTTGCGAACTGATCATCTTTCCACTTCGAAAGCCTGCCTGACGAATGCAGTTCAGGAAATCGTGCCAATGCTGCAGATTTAGTGCTTTGGCCTGAGCAATCTCCAACAACCGGAATTGCTCAATTCGGCGATCATCGCTGAAGTTGCCTGTTTCGAGGTCTTTCCCCCGTAGTATGGAATAGACGTACTTCAAAACGGCCCGTTTGAATGCCACGCCAACTCCGACTCTCAATAATTGATCTGGTGACGGTTCGATAAAATGGTTGAATGATGAAGCCTGGCCTCTGCTGGGTTTCCGCGCGTCTCGACAAAACAACTCCAACGCTGTCCTGCCCTCATCCCAAAAGACGGACATCAAAGTCAAAATAAAGTCTGATTGATTGAGTGGCGTTCCCTTGCTATTGATTCGCACAAACACGTCTGCAACAGCCTCTTCATCGATTTCTGCAGCTAATTCCAAGGCGGTCAACGGAAAGCTCAATAGTCCTTGAAGTTTTGTAATGGAATTCCTGATTTTCCGCTGTTCAACGTCATCTACATCCCGTGAATTCCTGAGCCCCATCAGGTAGATCTCAAGGATCTCGAAAATGTCGGTGGCGTCATTCCAAAGTATCGAAATGTCTGGCAAAAACGCCTTGTCACGCAGTATTGCAGCGTCGATGACTTCGAATTTCTCTTCCAGGGGATTGAAAGCGATCTGGATTTTTTCTGATTCAAAGTTTTCGCGAATCACAGGAACGTTTCGTACAACGGCAAACAAAGACGTCAATCGTTGCTGTCCATCGACAATTACTAATCGAGGTGTTCTTTGTTTATGGTTTGTCCCAATCGTCCGCGAATCAGAAGCAATCGCATTTTGCCAAAAGAGGAAGTAGCCAACGGGGTAGCCTTTGTACATTGAATCGAATAAGTCTCGGACTTTGGCGTTTTTCCAAACAAAAGGACGTTGAATATCGGGCAATCCGATTTCTCCAAACCCAATCGATTGAATCAAAGAACCCAGGTCATAATCCACTTTATTAAAAACGGTCCGGCTCATGCTGCTCCTATTTCAAACCTTGTCATTTCGGATTGATCGATGTGCGATTCCATCGGGCGGAGTAAGGAGAAAAATGGGGATGTTCTTTTAAGGGAACCAGTCGTTAAACGATTCCGCATTGTCGAGAACGATTAGAGCGTTGAAAGGCGAGATTGTCTATCATGTCATCAACCGTAGGGACGGTCGATCGCGAGCGTTCCTAAAAGATTGCGAGCCACCTGCGTCGTTCGCCAACCGGATGGAATTTGCCAAATGATTCCACGCTGCCAAGACCACCAGCGACGCCGACATCAACCGCAACGACGTCGGCTTCTGGGCGCGGCTATTGCTGGCAAACTTCGACCACGTAAGACCTAAGGGTGGGAAGGGACGGCGGAGCGTTGACAGGAATACTGAAGCGACATTCCAGGACGAAGAAACGCATCGCGTTCCGACGGCTGGCAACTTTTCTCACGCGCATCGCACGCACGCTTAATCTGGACTTCACTACAGTTTAGTGATTTATCGAAACGCTCGCATCCGAGTTCAGTCTCTGGCGTCGCCCTTTGCTATTCGGCCAAGCTAGTCTTGGAATACATTAGAGCGGTGAAAGCGAATCGCCTCCAGATCGGGCGGGAAGCGTGCCGGCGATTGCAGCGCAACCCCTTCGATCTGATCCAGTGAACACTTCAGACGTGCGTCGATCGTACTGTGTGTAAGGCGCTTCGAGACGACCACTCGACGATCGTCATCAAACGCGAACAGCCCGCGGTCGAACGCGCGATCTAGGAGCGCGTTCAAGCAAATTCCGTTGCGCGGATCAGCCCGCCGCTCGACGTTCTCGCTCCACGGAATGATGTGACTTGCCGTCAGCAACGCGGCGCCTGTGATGCCGCTTAATGCGCACGTCGAGTCGTACGTCGTTAGTACGGCAGCGCGGAAGAACGATTGAACGCGTCGGGCGCGAACGATGCGATCGACTTCGGTTGGGCCGGTCGGCATCCGCAACTCGGGAACCGCTAGCTCTTCGATACCCGCGATCCGCACGGCAGCCTCTTCCGCCTCTGCGGCGAGCGCTTCGGCATTTCTCGAAAGCTCGTTCCAGATCTCTCGGTCGGCATTGCTGAGGTTTGAGAGCCCGCGGATGCCACGCGCCTGCAAGGCAGGATCGAGCGTTGCGAAATTGCACGCCTTCATCGACAACGCATCGGGCGTCCGCCCGATCTGGGCGGCGAGTTCGATGATGTCGGAGTTACGTCGATGCAATTTGCCGAACGGCAGTCGCATGTAGAGGCGAAGGGCCAGCAGCAATTGATCGCGAGTCCACAGGTCGTTTCTCGCCAATATTAGTTTCCCTTCAGCAACTGAACGTGCGTTTGCTCAGATCGTCGCGATGACAGTCTGCTGCGAGACATTCGCGTGATTCCAGCGCACTCACTTCGATCAAACAACCCCTGTCGCGCGAGCGGTTGCAGCACGTCGCGGTGCGGT
>JBGSXT010000592.1:0-2043 GCA_041751295.1 Mariniblastus sp. | reverse complement strand
AAGGAGGGGATACGCTGCTGGAGGCTGATATCAACGAAGTCAACGTCCAGTTTTTGTACAAACAGGGTGAGACCTATGTGTTCATGCATACCGAAACCTATGACCAGTACGAGTTGACAGCCGAGCAGGTCGATGACAATTGGAAATACCTGAAAGACGGCATGCAATGCCAAATGATGTTCTTCAATAATCGGCCGATCATCCTTTCGCCCCCCAACTTTGTGGAGCTGGTCGTCGAGTACTGTGAACCGGGAGCCAGAGGTGACACTTCAACCAACGTCACCAAACCGGTCAAAGTTGAAACTGGTGGCGAGTTTTTAACGCCGATTTTCATCAACATTGGTGACGTGATCCGAATCGATACGCGAACCGGTGAATACGTAGAGAGAGTCAAGGCGTAAGTCGGTCG
Organism: Mariniblastus sp.; assembly: GCA_041751295.1. Classification (GTDB taxonomy): domain Bacteria; phylum Planctomycetota; class Planctomycetia; order Pirellulales; family Pirellulaceae; genus Mariniblastus. Next base: position 1,634 of record JBGSXT010000592.1, on the reverse strand, counting down.
ACGGGAGCTACATGAAAGTTGAATTTTGGGGTGCAGCGCAAACCGTAACGGGTTCCATGCATCTGGTACACGTTGGTGGAAAAAAACTGCTGCTGGATTGCGGTCTCTATCAGGGCCGCCGAAAAGATGCTTTCGTTCGCAACCGCGAATTGCCTTTCGCAGGGTCCGCGATCGATGCCGTAGTCCTGTCCCATGCCCACATCGATCATTGTGGCAATCTGCCGTCGTTGATCCGTAGCGGTTATCGCGGGCCGATTTATGCCACTTCAGCGACGCGGGATCTGGCGGTTTATCTGCTGCTCGACAGCGCCAAGATTCAACAAAGTGACATCAAATACGTCAACAAAAAGCGGCGGCGAATGAATCAGCAACCATTTGAGCCCCTGTATCAACTGGAAGACGCGGTACAAACGATTCGTCAGTTCCGAACCATCGAATTCGAATCGACGTTCCCTGTTCTGTAAGGCGTCACCTGTCGATTCCATTTTGCCGGCCATATGCTGGGCGCCGCGATTGTCGAACTTGACCTGAAAGAGGGTGCCGGCGATCCGGTCAAACTGGTGTTCAGCGGAGATATTGGCCGCAGCGAAATGCCGATTCTCAAAGACCCTGTTACGGTACCCGGTGCCAATTATGTGATCATGGAGGCAACCTACGGCAATCGGAATCACGAAGCTGGGGGAGACGCGCTGGCATCGCTGTTGCGGGCCGCGAAATCGACATTTGACAGTGGCGGCAAATTGATTATTCCCGCGTTTGCCGTCGGCAGAACCCAGGAAATTGTCTATCGCCTGAATCTGCTGTGGGAATCGGGCGACCTGCCACGCATGCAGGTTTTTGTGGACAGCCCTTTGGCCGTCAATGCGACCAGCGTCTTTCGCGAACATGTTGAGTGTTTCGAAGATGCCACAATTGAACAGCTCTTGTCCGAGGAAGATGAAGACCCGCTCTCGTTTGGCAGTCTGCATTACATCCGCGATGTCAAGGACTCGATTCGACTGAATTCATTCCATGAACCTTGTATCATCATCAGTTCCTCCGGCATGTGTGAATCCGGTCGCATACTGCACCATTTGAAAAATAATATTGGCAAGCCCAACACAACCATCATGTTCGCCGGCTATCAGGCGCCTCATACGCTGGGTCGAATCATTCAGGACGGCACAAAAGATATTGTCAAAATCTTTGGCGAACCGTACGAAGTCAGAGCGAAAGTCTGCAAACTCGAAAGCAGCAGCGGGCATGCGGACCAGACTGGGCTGCGGGGATGGGCCAAGACCATGCATGAGTCGGGTGACGTGAAAAAAATCGCCCTCGTGCATTGTGAACTCGACAGTGCTCAAACATTGGAGCCACTGCTCCTGGGCGATGGAATCCGATCTGTCGTTATCCCCGCTCGGGGCGAATCGATCCCGCTGACGTAGCAACCAAAGGGAGTTTACAACCAATTGCCTGTGGGTCCCGTTTTTACCCGTGAAGCCGCCGTGACCCCCCGCCGCGTTCGCCATTACGTGATGCGAACGGTTTATGGCGTCAGCCTGTTGTTGCTGATTTGTACGGCTTGGATGATTCTCAATGGGACGCAAATCGTGCGCAACGTGGGAGACATGGCCCGCTTCGGCGCGATCCTGTTC
>JBGSXT010000591.1:0-3699 GCA_041751295.1 Mariniblastus sp. | reverse complement strand
TACAGCGGCTCGATTACTACGCCCAATGACGATTCGAGTATTTTCTTCAGCCGGTAGGCACCGATCGATCCACCTTTGACATCCAACTGATACCTGCCGGCGTTTTTTGTGAGAGACTGTTTTTCCAGCGGCCAGGCGGACTGGCCGCTGTGGCATATGACGCTTATATTACGGGCTTATCCGAGCGAGTCCGAAAACCCCAGCTGTTTGCGTACTTGCAATGCACCACGGGGTTTTCGGATGGGTTCTGTAGGCAAAATCGCGACTTTTTTAGGAAATCAGATGTTAAATAAATTGCCTTGGATGCTTTTGGCTCTGTTCGTTTTTGCCGGAACTTTGACTTTCACCGGCTGCGAGAAAAAAGGACCGCTGGAAGAATTGGGCGAAGAGATCGATGACGAAATCGATGACGCCACCGACGAGCGATAATGGCGACTATACAAATCCGCAGGGAACGGTTGTAACCGCAATCCAGTCAGGAACTCCGGATTTTTTCTGAAAGTTTAGACCTGATGCCGGCGAATGACTTCGGCTATGCCACCGGGATCGGGAACGTGCTGAACAACGATTTCGAGATCATCCTGGCCAGAACTTGAAATGCCGACTTCACCGATCCCCAACAGACGCTGGAAGAACGACTGTTTAACTTGCAGATTGCGCACATCGTCGTGTTGAACCTCCGATGTCTTTTTTTGGATCAACCCCTCGCGAAGAATCGTTCGGTTGTCAGTGATTGTCAATGTGGTCGCAATGCTGGTTAAATACCACCATCCCAGTGCAAATAGAACTCCCACCAACCCGGCAACTGAAAGCCAGCTTGCGAATTGACTCCAGGCATCATTGTCCGCGCGGACCAACGACCACCACAGCCCAAATCCTGAGGCGGCAATAATCATTAATAAAATCAACGTTCCCAAAAGGTGTCTGCGAATGACCACCGGATGAACTTTAATCAAAGTTCTTTCAGCCGGATGCGTTGAAGATGTAGCCAGATTGGCTTTCACATCATCGACCTCGCGCACCGAGTTGACTTCGACACAGGGCATTTCGACTTCGAAAGGTTTCTCGCATGAAGAACAAATCACCGGTTTGTCCAATTGATCGGCCGTGGTCTCGACATCTTGACCACAATACGGGCATTCAGCATTCAGTAACTGCATAACTGTCAACAACCCTAAAAACAAACTTTATTGGGAGCTCTGTCTATCGTTTGAAAATAACCCTCACCGCGTGCAGGATGTGTGGCAGGTAGCCGAGCAGGGTTAAAATGAAATTCAGCAAGAATTGCAATCCAATTTCCACTTGCAGAAATACGCCAAAGGGTGGAAACAGTAATACGCTATCTGTTATTTTATCAATGCAATTCCCATGCCGTGACCCGCGGTACCTTGATGAGCCGCCAGCCAAAGTGCTGATTGATTCTCGAGCAGCGACAGGAAGTAACCCAGCGTGTCCTTCTTTGAAGTTCCTGCTCGAAGGTAGGATTTTTGATCGAAACGCGACCATCGCGGTCGTTCTCGAACCAGACTTGCGGTCGGCGACTCTCGTGCCAAACTTTTTTTGACGTTTACAGAGATGCGTCGATGAAGCAAAAAACTGTCAAACACGTCATTTCATTTCAAACCGCTCCTGTTTCCCGAGTTATTCTCGCCGATTGGAAACCCGGTCTGACACGCAAAACTGGGCACCAGGCACTTTCATTTCGGGGCTGGCACACCGAATGCTATTAACCAATTGCTATTAACCAATGCTAGTACGTTGGACATTTGATCTTTAAGCGGTAAAGACCTGATTACTTTAGAAAAGTGGAGTCGACATGTATATTGGTGGTGGAATTCTGGGAACAATCATTTTGATCTTGATCATCATTTTTCTGGTGCGTCGGGTGTAAGTTCTGAACGTGGTTCAACTATATGAATCAGCGGGGCGAACTCGAGGGTCAAGCGCGAAAACGGTCGAACGACGGGTTCGACCGATCCGCAAACGCAGTTGTTGACGAAGAATCCGAGACTGATCGCAGCCGGGAACGACATGCCGAGGACGAAAAATTCGTGCCGGTTGTCGTCAAACGCTCCGAGGAGAGTCGGCGACATCCCGACGATATGCTTGAGATAGCAGTCGATGAGGGGCAGGAACAACTTGAACGCAGAACCGTTTCCCTGGCAATTTCTTCGGTTGCTGCCGGCCTGATTCTCAGCTTCTCAGCGATGGGAGTCGCGGTCGCGACGTTGGCTTTCGAAAGTCTGGAAAATTCACTGCTGCAAAGAGTTGCTGTCGCGCTGTTCTATCCGTTGGGATTCGTGATGTGTATCATGAGCGGCGCCCAGCTGTTTACCGAACATACGGCAACAGCAGTTTATCCCGTGTTGGTGCGCAAGGCGTCGTTCAGGCAACTGTTGCGATTGTGGGCAATCGTTATTGCCGGCAACATGTTGGGCGCGATGTTCAGTGCGCTGCTGCTGACTCTTGCCGACCCGGTGATCAACGCCAGGGCGGGATACATAGAAACGGCTGAGCATCTGATCGACTTTGCTCCACTGCCGCTGATAACCAGCGCGGTATTGGCTGGATGGTTGATGGCTCAGGGTGCGTGGCTGCTGTTATCGACCAGTCATGCCTCCGGGCAGTTCATGGCAATTTACCTCGTCACGTTTCTGATTGGTGTCGGAGGGTTGCATCATTCCATCGCTGGATCAGTAGAAATATTCGCCGGGATCATGATGGGCGCATCAATATCGGCGACTGCAGCACTTGGCTGTATTGGATTGGCGCTTTTGGGGAATTTGATCGGTGGCGGATTGTTTGTGGCGGTATTGAACTACACACATATCCGCGGAACCCAAATTGCCTGAATGAATCTGATGTTTGTCTGAAGAACAGCGTGTGTTATAATGCACATCAATGCTCAGCTTAAGCAATTAAATGTTTAGACATCGCTAATCGTCGAAGTTCATGATCCGTCGAATCGTATGTTTGTTCCTCGTACCCGCTTTATTCGCCAATCAGGCGGCAATTTGTTTTGCGCATCAACATCGCGGCCTTGAAACGGACGACCATGCGGCTCGGACTCATGTTCATCTGTTCGGGCACTGCCATCAAACAGATGCCGGCGATCATCATCACGGCGACCCTTGTGGACATCGACATTCGAACGAACAAGGTCCGAGTGACGATGAATCCGATTCTGGTTTCGATCCGAGTTGCCCCCCAGACCACGACACCAACGCGATATTCTTTGGTGAGCAGGATCTGCCCCAGACACATCCCAACCGATTGACTTTCGAAGTATCGACTTACTTTGTCATCTGCTTCGTAGCCGAAATGCCGCGAACCAAGTCGACAATTGAATGGAGTTCGGTCTCGCGAGCGGGACCGTTTTTGCCGTATCACTGCGCCATCTATTTGCAAACTCGCTGTTTGCTGATTTAACAGCAACCGATATCCCGGTTGAACTGTTATCTGACTGAAGGGCCACCACGCCTTTCGTTCTTGCGATCCAATGAAGACAGCAGTCTGTTCGTCAGATTGCTCATGTGTTTGAGGACAAATCGATGCGCTTGAAAATGAGTGGCAAACGGTTGCGAATGCTGGCCGGCTTGGTCGTGGTCATCGGCATGGGAGTCGGTGCCTGGTTCAGTCGCGACCAGTGGCTGCCTCTGTTAAAAAATGGTTCCGAGCTGGAAACGACAGCACAGGAAG
>JBGSXT010000590.1:0-8296 GCA_041751295.1 Mariniblastus sp. | reverse complement strand
CCCCAAGTCGTCATTATCGATGAGATCGCATTGGGTTTCTCGCAATGGAATGACCTGGTGGGTAAGACCATGCTTGCCAATAGCCTGACATCGATCAATGTGGTTAACGAAGGCGACCTGCTGTCGACGGGCGGCTTTGTCGGGACATTCTCGATTGGTTTCACCGCCCAACAATCGTCAACTGCTTTCGTGGGATTCCGATCAGCTGGAAATGTTGGCTGGTTTTCATTGAATCTGGGTGGGAACTTTCTGCCGATCAACTATTTGGAAGGGGCATTCGCCAACGCAGGAGAAGACATCCGGGTTGGTGGCAAGTCTGTTCTGCTCGGCGATGTCAATTGCGATGGATTGGTCAGTCTGCTGGATGTTCAGCCGTTCGTTGACCTGTTGATCAGTGGCGGATTTTCCGAAAAAGCGGACATGAACCAGGACGGCCAGGTCAGTCTGCTGGATGTCAGCCCATTTGTCGCGGCTCTAAGTCAATAACGATTTCAATCCTTGCGAGGTCGGAATCGACGGGACAGTCTGTGCCGATTTTTTTCGTTGACTGTCAAATATCCCCAATCGAGGGATTCGTCCTGGACGTAATTCTTACCGAGAGTGTTGGCCGTAATCGCTTTGCACATTTCGTAGCCCAAATAGAACGCATGTGCGGCGTCCAGGTTTTTCGGTTCAGTCGCTGCGAGAGCGTCAAACAAGTCAAATGGATCCGCGCCGCTGAATTTTTTTTCCGAACCCAGTAAGTGAATCAACCCGTCGCTGTTCAAGACGCGATAATTATTGTCCCTAATTTTGCCGGCCAATTCGAAAATCTGGTCGGTGTTAAATTCATATATCCGAGAATCTCGCAAGACAACCAGTTCTTCAGACAGGTTCTTGGGAGGGACACCATGCCGGACGGCAAAATGAACCAGTCGTCTGGCGATACTACACTCAGCGATACTGGTTCGTGCCCAATTGATGACCTGAGTCGTCAATACACTGCGGACGCCCAATTCTTGGCAAATCCCCAGCAGCAGGAAATTGACTCCAGCCGCATCGACGTCCGTCAATTCGGTCAAATTGCCAATTCCCATCATGATTTCGGCTTCCGGCCATCTGGCTCGAGACTGGATATACCGGCTCAGGCTTGCCGCGAATCCCAAACCAATCGGCTCGAGGACGGGATCAATTCGTAAAGGTATTTTTCGATTCGCGAGGAACTCGATTGTTGCGTCCAACGACTTGATATCGGGAATATTGTCGGGAATCGCGACAACTTCGCAACCCCAATCGGCCGCCGCTTCGCGGTTGGAACTGTTGACAGACAGAACCAGTTCCGCTCCTGCCGCAGTTGCCCTTTGAATTTCATCGACGTTCAAGCTGTCAATCGAAACCCGCAGCCCTTCGTCTACCAGTGCCATGACGTAGTCGCCAACGGTCCGACAGGTTTCTCCTGGAATGCAGCCGATATCAATCACGTCGGCTCCGGACTGTGCATACGACGTGGCGATTTCAAGTGTCCTGGCAATTGATAATCTCGGAACGTGGTTGATCTCAGCAAGAATTTCAATGTCGTATGCTTCGAGGGACGGTGGGGTTGGATGGCGACCAAAATATTGCGGCAACTGTCGCAGATCCCTTGGACCAACGTCGATGGGAACGGAGACGCGCGCTTTGATAGGTGACAAATCACCATCGCAATAGCCAGGCACGATTACCCGATCCGTGCCCAGCGGAACGTAGATGTGTTTTGCGATCCATTCCGGCGTCATCAAGGCCGCCACACTGATCGGCAGGACCTGGATCGTAAATTCGAATCCTACTTCCGCCGACAACGGCTGTAACGTTTGTCTCAGTGCGGACTCCGCCAGTCGGCCGGTCAAAAAGTGAATCTGTTCTCGATTCATCGACAATTGATTTGGGAAGCGGAAACGTTGAAACTGAACACGGAGAAGTCAGCATCCATCGCAAACCGCGCCACGACGATTCATTGTCTGTCAACTTTCGGAATTCGCAACCTTGGCAAATGCTTCAGCAACCTTGCCAATCGCCGCATCCGACTCCAGCAGAATTGGATGATGCAGAACCAGTGTCTGCTGAGCCGCCACCCGGCTCTGGATCAAAGCGCCATGTTGTCGACAGCGCCGGACACCACGGCGGGTAAAGCCTCGATATCCGACGTCGATGGCGACACCCTCGGCCTGAATCGCCTTGATGAAATCGGCTCGAGGCCAATTGCTGCGTACATCGTCGAGCAACCACGGCAATTCGTGGTAGTCGGCGACCGATCCAGAATCCGACTCAGCTTGTTGAATCCCTTTAAGTATCGCAATGTCGGCCGTCGCTTCGATCAATGCACGTGCATTCTGCCGCCTGATTATGCCTCGGGCCTGCAGTTTTTCGAATTGGGGGACCAGTGCGGCGGCCTGTAGCTGACTGAGTGGAAATGCCTCGTTGCCCCGGTTGCAGAATATTTTTGCCCGTTGGTAATAATCCGGATTTCCCGTAACCAGCGCGCCTCCCCGTCCGGCGGTCAACAGTTTGCTGCCACCGAAACTGTAGACCGCTACATCGCCGAGTGATCCGATGGGCTGCGAAGCGAAAGACGCACCGGGCATCTGGCAAGCGTCTTCGATCAAAACGATGTTACTTTCGAGGCAAATTTTTTTCAGCCGCTCGCAGTCGGCGATTTGCCCGTGCAGATGGGAAACGATGACCGCGCTCGTCGCCGGCGAAATTGCCGATTCCACTTCAACTGGATCAATGACCCAGCCACTTGGCAACACGTCGACGATGACAGGACAGGCGCCGACCGCTTCGATCGCACGAAAATTGCCTGGAAAGTCATAGGCGGCCAGTATCACCTCTGACGCCGGTTGCACATCGACAGCTCGCAAGGCAATTTCGACAGCAATGGTTCCACTGGAACATAGCAGAACATGTTCACGACCGGACAGCTTAGATACCTGAGCAAGCAGGCTGTCGGTCCATCGACCGTCATATTTTCCCCAGCTGCCATCGGCCATCGTCTCCCGCACACTGGTCAATACGTCCTCATCAAGGATCGGCCAGGCGGGTGGTCCGTCAGGGAACAGTGCTTCTCCGCCACGGATTGCAAGCAGAGTTTGATTCACCTCAATACCGTCGCACGTTGTTCAGTTTTCATGATTGACGGATTTTCGTTGAATTATTCGCATTCGGCAATCAGGCGATGACAATGCACCTTCAAGCGGCTTTCGAATGCACCAGCACTTTCGCCGGTTTATCAAAAAAAAGTCTGCTTTTTCTCCGGACTCGGACAAACGGTTGCTCACCAGTCATGTGGGCCTGGGACTGAGCCCAGTTTTCGCTTTGAATCGTCAAGTCCGTGATTAGATTCTGGATTTTCAGTCGTACGTCCTCCATCGAATCACGCTTCATCTTTCGCGGCAGATAAATCTTGGGTCCAAAAATCATTCGAGCGCGCGTGAGAGGTTTTGGAACAGCGAACTGATCCCATGTTTTCAATCGCCATGGATTTTCAAACCCGGCCCCCACCGGAACGATCGGCATCTGCAGAACGGAAGCGAGGTAAACGGCCCCCAAAGCCATTTCACGGCGGGGCCCGCGAGGGCCATCGGGAGTGAATGTAATGCTGCTGAATTCTCCGTGCTTTTTCAATTGCCGAATTGCCTGCGAACCGCCCCGCGATGTACTGCCACGGACGATGTTCATGCCCAACGCTTTGGCCGTTTGATTCACCCATTCACCATCCCGGTGCCGGCTGACAAGGACGGTCAGCGGCGTGTGCCCCCAGCGTGGCAGAATCAAGCCGATATATTCATGCCAAAACGCGAAAATACAGTGCTCGTTGTACTCGGGCCGCGCTGGATCGACGCTACGATCGTAATGGCAGATTTTGAAATCGAGCAGGTGGTTGATCGCGGCCGGAAGCAGCCATGAATTCAGCTGTCCAATGAATCGCTGCGCGACGGTCGCCTGTTCGCTGACGGGTGCCACCGGAGCCGCCAATGGCACTTGTCGAAGCGCGGTTGATGTTCGGCGACGTGCAAAAAAGGGACTTGTTTTGTGCTTCATTTTTCCGGCTAGATTGATGGTTCGCAATCGCGCGACTGACGGGAAATGTACCCAGATTCAGCCGAATTTCCAATGCCAAGAAGGAGAGCGTCAAGTTTGTTCGATTGAAAACATCTGGCAGTTTTACCGCGCGCGGGCTGGAATGACACAAATACAAGCACGACGCGCCAGCGAGTGGATCGGGCCATACTTGCTACCTCACTGGCGCGTCGTGCGTCAATGTGCCAATCTATTCCGGAATCAGTGAATCAGCGTTGATCCAATCCACTGGCAGCCACTCCCCGTATCGCGCGAAGCTAAATTCCGACCTGTTTGTTAACCGTCAATATCCAATATTGAGCCAGAATCGATGCTATCATCCTGTTGCCTGGTGTCCGGATTCCCAGCTGGCGAATTTGTTGGCTGTGGAATCAGGTGACCGCCGGAATCCGGGTCACCTGTTTCGAGTGTATCGCAAATTGCTTCCGACTGTTTGATGTCCTGAAGCCTTAAATTTTGTGCCGGCCGCGGATTTGCCGGTTGATAGATCAACTGGTTGATCGCTGTGGCTTCAATCGCGGCCAATGGGTTGTGATCCATCAATTCCCCTTTATTCCAGACGACTTGCAGCACGACTTTCGAAGGATTACTGGCCAGCAATTCCATTTTGTGATTGAAACAAGGTGCGAATGGAATCATTCAAACCGGGCAGCACCCGTCGCGTTGTTTGCAAATTATCCATCGGGCCACCAATGTTGATCCACATGATGCGCTGGCTGCTGGCCCGATACAGTTCACTGACAATGGGAATATACAACCGGTTTCGTCCGACCACTGAATAAAAATTGATGTCCGCATATCGCATCCATTCCATGTAACCATTGCCGATCAGACTGATGGCATCTCCGATCAATTCAATGCGGTCGAGTTTGATTTGATCCCCCTTAATCGTGAAATCGACATCGCTGGAATCGAAAGCGGTCCTGGTAACCTCCTTGATACTCAGAATTTTCAATAGCGACAACATCACTGGCAATTGATGGATTTTCGCATTCCGCAAATGGATATTTCCATTGCCGGCGAAGGAATACAGATCGTCGGCGTTGCCCCGCAGGCGCAGGAATCCGTAGCCATCGCCGGAGAGTTCTTCCAAATGAGGCGCGATCTCGGCGGCGACCTCTTCCAGTTTCGATTTCTCGATCGTCGATTGCACGAAAAAGGGGCTGCTGTCTTCGTGGGCCACCCACCCATCCAAAACGACCTGCCCATCGAAGATTTTGCCTGCCAGTGACTGTGGTGCGGATTCTGCTGACTTGGCGAATTTGCCAAACAGAGTCTGTTCGTTGTCGATCCAGATCGGACCCTGAATCTCGGTGATCTGAGTCCCATAAAGCGTCACTGAATCGAGTGAAACAACTCCGGCACACTGTGCTTGATGTCCGTTGTAATTGCCGGTCAGATTGACGGAGCCAAAAATATTCTCCAGCGGCAATCCGGCTTGCATGGATGCCTGATCGATATCCAGTCGCAGATTCCAGTCGAAACTTGAGGCTTGCCGATCCTCGGTCTCAAAGACGACCTGTTGAATTTCTGAATCGTCGTTGCCTTCTGCGATCGAACTTGAATCGTTGTAGCTGCCGCCGAACTTCATTGCGCCGCTGACATTCATTTGACCCTGGAATTCAAATTGGCGAACCGCCTCCGCCAATTCGGACGGCAAAGCACGTAGCAGGTCCTCGTCGGGGACTACCGATCCGGCCAGCAGATTTTGCAGGCTGACTGACCAGTTGGAACCGGAATATTGGCCCTGGCCGGCGCAGGCCAACCAGGTCTTACCATGTTTTCCGAGTAGACCGCCGAGCCTGATCGCGCCCCGGCCGATTTCGATATTTCCCTGCAACTGCTCAATGCGATAGGGAAACGAAACCGGATTTATGGAAACGGCGTGGATGTCCGACGCCGAATCTGAATCTCCGAGATTGGCTTCCACACGTATGTCAGGCCCGCCAGTTCGGGGCAGGTAATCGAGGAAAACGCGGCCCAACTTGATCCTGCCATCGGGTCGAATGGCGTCCCAAACGGACTGAAGAGTCGGAGTTAATGCATCTCGAAGTCGATCATCAAGATGGACTGAATTGCAGATAAACGTCAAACTCAATCCTTCCCGCGTATTCCAGATGCCGTTGCATAACGTCTGACCGGAACTGTTGGAACCTGTGATTTCCTTAAACGTGAAACCGTCCTGAGTGACATGGATCGCGCCGTTGACGTTTTGCATGGGATAATCGAAGCAGGCATGGCGAACGGAACAATTATGCAGTTTGATGCGTACATCCTTCTGGACAATTTCCGCGTCTGGAGTCAGCTTCTTGACGGAACCTTGGCCGCTGACGGTTCCCATCGGTCTGAAATCCCGAAACGCTTTGTTCATCGCTGGGTGATTTTGCAGCGAATTGAGCAGTTTCGCGTCAATTGGCAGTCGTCCCTCGGTCCCAAAATTGAACGCAAAGGTCGCCGCTTGTCCCGGATTCTGGATGTGACCGTCAAATTCCAGTAACTGTTGCTGCTCAAGGGATTGAACTTTGAAGCTCAGTGAGTCGTCGATCCAGCGGACATTTCCCACGCAATGATTGACTTGAAACGGGAAACGGTGGTAGGAAAACGACATGTCGCGAAGCAGTCCCGTAATGTCTTTGCGTCCTTGCGAATCGATCTTGAATTGCATATCGAATGTGCCTGACGGCGAGAAATCGTTACAGAACTTTTCGCAGAATCCGGGAAAATACTTCAACAGACGGTGTTCGAACCGCATGGCTTCCAGTGAGCCGCTGCAATCCCATGCATCCGGTCGGCCAATTCCCTGTTGCCGGTAGGCGAGTTCAAATCTGCCATCGCCGATCTGGCCCTGTGCTCGATTGATTTCGAAACCGCGATTGTCCATCGAAAACGCTGCACTGCAGCCAAGCAGCGGCATCGGAACCGAGTCGTTATGCAGCGAAAAATTGGATGCCTTACCCGTTATTCGAAATCGTGGAGTTGGCGATGAACCTGGGTCGCCGCCGATGATGCCCGACATTTCCAGTTGCCCCTGCAGCCCCTGCAGATTGAAATTTTCAAACTCCAATGCAATCGGTAGCAGACGCAACAACTCGTTATTGCAAGTGGCAGCGATGCGATGCAGCTGGAACTGCCATTGGCCGGTTTTCAAGTCGACCAGCCCTTCCCCAGCAAGACTTCGAATATGGCTCCCTTCAGCCTGACATTCAAAATGAAGCAAACTGCTTTCTGTCTCGCGACCGGGCTCGATATTGAAGTCAACCCTTGACAATTGTGACGATTCGTCGTTGCCATTGCCGGAGTATTGAATTTCGGAATCACGGATGCGTACCGGTATCAATTTTTGTTCAGATCGTTGATGCTGCAGCAGCCGGATCAATCTATGCAAAGTCCCGCCGGCAATATCTGCCTCGCTGATCTTCAGTGAGGCGTGGCAGATTTCGATCGCCGTCGGTTGGATATCGAGCGAGACAATATTCGCGAATTCGGTTGGAATCGTAATGAATGCAGAATCAGCGTCAAGCAGCTGTCGGCGCGGCCCGTTGGTGATGAACAATTCGAGGCCACGCAACTCGAAACCCTTGCCATCGATGTAGACCGCCTCGTTGACTTGCGCGGAAAACTCGCTGCCGGCAAAACACGCGTTCAATTTGCCGGTAACATATCCTGTCGCCACTGAATCAACGTTCAATCGAACGTACATGGCAATCGATAGGCCCAGCAGTCCCAGAACAACGAAGGGACCCAAAATGGAGCGGGCTCGTGGCATCAATTCGTTGGCAAAGGCTGACGGTTTGGCAAAATGAAAATCAGATCGCTGTATTTACGGGAATCTTGCCATGCTTGCTACGCAAATTGGAGCCAAACGATGCCAGCACAAAAGTTGAACTCGACTTCGGCAATGATTCGAAACTGCGGGCAAGACCTAACGCGACAAACAATCCTGCTGGATCCTGTGATTGCTAGCGTAAGTTGTGATGGTCAATAGTTTCAACAAAAAAAAGCCGACGATAATCGTCGGCTTTCTGATGGATCGCAATATGCAACTCAAAAGCATCCCTAGACAAGTGCTACTTGTTCGGCGCGTGGACCCTTGGGACCTTGACCGGCAACATAGCTGACTCGCTGACCTTCACGCAATTCTTCGAAAGAAGTCCCTTCGAGACTGGACATGTGGAAAAACATGTCCTGATTCGAACCC
>JBGSXT010000589.1:0-10141 GCA_041751295.1 Mariniblastus sp. | reverse complement strand
TGGCCAAGTGATGAGACGATCGAGGATCTCCAGGGCAAAATTCGGATCAGCGCTCCCAACGGAGCGGAGTTCGGAAAAACGGAGGCCATCGTGCTGACGGTCGAGTCGACATCGCGGCAGCGGTCGAAGGAATTCATCGCGGTGTTGCTGGATGAAATTGAGGCCAGTTTGAGAGATTTTCGCAGTAAACAGTTTACAAGTATGCAGAAAGAACTCGCCGAAGCGGCCCTTGTCGCGAGTGAGTCCTATGAACGGTCGGCAGCCGAGTTGAGAAAAATCGAGACGTGGGCCGGCCCGGATTTGAGCACACTGATCAGCATGAATGACAGCCAGGCTGGTACCAACAGTTTGCAAAGCGAATTGGCCACTCTGACGGTCGAACAGCGAACCGCCTGGACAGATGTTGAAACCGTCAAAAAGCAGATTCAGATTCTGCGGGACGTCAATCGAAATCCGGAAGCGTTGTCGCAGGTTCCAACGGAGCTGTTACAGCTGCAACCCACTCTCGATAGCCTGGCCAGCGGACTCAATACAGCCCTGCTGAAGTACTCGACCAGCATCGGCAAATACCAGTCTCGACATCACCAGGTTCGAGAGGATCTGCGTGCGCTCGAAGACGTCAAGCAGAGAATCAACGAAAAATTGGCAGGCACGCTCGTTTCGTTACAAGATCAGCTGGATCTGCGACAGGCTGAGTACGATCGGAAAACAATGTTGATCAACCAGAAGCGTCAACGCCTGAGCGAACTCTCGGAGAAACGGGTTCCCTACCTGACGCTGCTCGGAGAGGTTGAAAAGAAAACCGAAGTCAATGGAAACGCCCAGGCCAACCTTTCCGAAATTCAATCGCTGGGCACGGCGGCCAATGAGGTTGACCTGATCACCAGAATCGACGAGCCCCAGGTCGATCTTCATCCGACGGGACCATCGAATAAAATGGTCGTGCTGGGAGGCATTACAACTGGACTGTTCATCGGGCTTGGATTGGTGATGTTCGTTGCGCCAGTGGACTTGAACTTGGTTCTGAGTCCGACCGGACCACATCCATATTTCGATGGCCCGGGAGCAACCGGCAATCAAGTCCGCGCGGAGATCGACGGACTGGATCGTGGTTCGCCACTGCATCGATCCAACGCTTCGAATGAATCAAGATCATCGAACCCCGTTGATGCGGGTTCGAAATCGCAATTTAAATCGATCGAGTTGCCGATGATCGATGGAATCGTGGAAACTGATCCAGAACAGCCGGTGAGAAACTGGAGTTCGAAATTGCAGGAGGCTGCGTTTGATTCGTTGGCACTCGAGGCAACGGAGCCTGCCCCGCTGAGGGCTCCCAGTTACAACTACTCTTTTTCTGATAGGAACGATTCAACTGATGATTCGTTGGCGGAAAAGATTCGCCAATTGGAACAGGGCGAAATTCTCGGCAAACCTGCGGGGCCAAATCCGACCCAGCCGATAACTTTTAATGTGCCCGGTGAGGCAGGAGTTGCAAACGCAACTGGCTGTACAACGGCTGCAACGGCCGGATTGTCGTTGAAAACGTCGAATCAGAACTCATCCAGTGCTACGGCACGCGGAGACGAGTCGGACCCGAATAGCGGTACAGAACCCGAAGTTCGACCAACGGCAACCACGGTTGATTTGCGAAAGCTGAAGAGCCAGCTTTCCGGTAAAACACCTGAAGAACGCCAACTTGCCAGCCGGAATCACCCGGACCGTCTGGCGGTACAGGATCAAATTAAAGCGGAGTCCAGCACACAGAAAAAACTGGTCGTCGACCAGCACATTGCCGATTTGGCAAATTCCATCCGCGACATCTGCAAGCCGTCGTCCGATGGCAAGTCTGATGACAGCGATGATTAGCTGGACAGCGCCACTTTTTGCTTGTATTGCCTGAAATGTCTCGCTGTCCAGTCAGGATGGATTACCCTACGTGTCCGTTGTGTGTGGGCGACGGATAAGGAAATCCGTACCAGGTTTCATTTTCATCTGCCACGCACCCAACGGCGTCACCCAAGCCAGTTCAATAGGCATTCTGCTGGTTGAATACCACACGGAATGTCTGAAACAGTATTCTCAAATCCAGCCAGATGGACCAATTGCGAATGTACTGGTGATCGAAGAATATTCGCTGCTGCATCTTGTCGATGGTCTCGGTTTCTCCCCGGCAGCCATTCACCTGGGCCAATCCAGTGATCCCCGGCTTAACCTTGTGTCGCAACATATAGCCTTCGATCTGTTTCCGGTAGAATTCGTTATGGGCATTGGCGTGCGGTCGCGGTCCGACCAGTGACATATTGCCCAGCAGCACATTGAACAGCTGTGGCAGTTCGTCCAGCGAAGTCCGCCGCAGGAATAGGCCGATTGGCGTGATTCGCTGATCGGCCTGGGTTACCTGTTTGACATCGTTCCCATCTTCACAGCAGGTCATCGTGCGGAACTTCCAGACCTTGATTCGCCTGCCGTCCAACCCATAACGGCTTTGGCGAAAAAAAGCCGGTCCCCTCGAATCCAGTTTGACCCACAGTGCAATTGCCAGCATCGGGATGGACGCAAGAATCAAAAACAGACTGGCAAAAAACACATCAACACAACGTTTCAGCAGCCCATCAACTCCGTACAACGGGTTCTCAAAAACGCTGACCACCGGCAAGCCCTGCACTTCCGTCCATCGCGAATGCAACAATTGGAAAACGAACAGATCGGGAACGATATAAACGGATGCCGTCGTATCGCTCAAGGCAGAAATGAATCCGCGGATTCTCTCTTCAGCCCGCATGGGAATTGTGATGAAGACAACCTGAATCTCGCCGGACCGGGTGCGCTGCACCAATTCGGCCATTTGACCAAGTGCGGTTGCTCCTGATTCCTGGCGGTCTTCTCCACGGTCGTCGAAGTAGCCGACAAACTCCAGTCCTAGATCGGGCGAATCGGAAATCGACTCAGCAAGTTGCAGCCCCAATTCATTGTGACCGGCGATCGCAAATTTTCGGGTTCGAATGCCGCAGCGGATCATCCAGCGTGTCGCATAACGAAATCCGCTGCGAAAAAACAGCGACAACGCGGGACTGATACTGAACCATAACAGCAGACTGCGACTGCTGATTTCCGTGGAGTAATCCGTGAACCGTCCGATCGCCGCCAGAGCAAACAAAGTCAACATCCATGCGCCCAGAGCACAGGCTGCTTCATGCAAAAAAGTAATCCCGCGCCAGTTGCGATACAGACCGATCACTTCCGCGCACAGGCTGAAAGTTCCAATGGCGACCAACCCGACGATGATCGTTGATCGGCTATTGGCATCCGGAACCAGCCTCAACAGACAAAGCAGGCCCAGTCCTACAGCCAAGGAATCACCAGCTTTCAGCAGCAGCTGCGGGTAGGAATCCAGTTGACGAATTTTCTGCATTTCCGGCACGTTATCTTCCAGACTTCGAGAGTGGCAACGAACCGGTAAAGATACGTTTTTATATCGCCAACCGGATTGCGTGGGGGTTCAGAACTGCTTAACGGTCGGGAACGGATGTGACGGTTGTAACGAGAATGACAATCAATTTGCCGCGCGGAAAATTACCGCACTGGCCTGTCCCTGCGGCGTCGTATTGATATTCACAAATGTCTCACCGGCAGCGATTCCGTCGTCGGCTACGACATTGATTGGACATTGCGCATCGGGCCGATCGTAATTCAGCGTTCTGAACAGCCGATTGTTGTTGACCGCCAGAACGCTGGCGATGAATTCGACCATCCCGCTCCCCGCGCCAAGATTGCCCATGTTGCTCTTGACTGCCACGACGGGAACCTGATCGCCAAGCAATTGATTGATGGCCTGCGCCTCTTCCCGATCACATCGCAAACTGCTGAGTCCATGGGCATTCACATGATCGATCTGACTGGCGGAAATGCCTGCTGATTCAAGTGAGCCGGCCAGCACGTTCACAATCGCCGCCTGGTAGTCGGCCACAAAGTTGCGGTCTGCGACTGTCGACGAACCATATCCAATGACTTCGCCCAGTATCGTTGCGCGACGCGCCCTTGCCGTGTCATAATCTTCCAGAATGATCGCTCCGGCACCTTCGCCCATCACCATTCCTTTTCGATCGGCGTCGAAAGGTCGGCAGGCTTTTGTCGGCGCATGGATGTCGCCGTTCAATTGACAGGGAGCAAGTTGTTCCTGCAGTGCCACATGAACGGTACGGATTGGATGGATACGCGATCCAGTCGCCCCGACCACCATGTAGTCGGCGATTCCCCGTCGCAGAATCGTGGTTGCTTCCGCGATTGCCAAATTGGCGGAAGCTTCGCGGACTGTCAGCGAGTTGCTGGGCCCGCGCAGGTCATTATAAATGGCGACATGACTGGCCGGCATATTGGGCAAATATTTCAGCAGCCATAACGGCTCCACATGATGTAAACCATTTTTTCCCCACAAATCGAAATCGAATTCTCGATCGTTCAGGCAATGCCACATGCCCTGGCTAAATTCGTCTGGTTCGGTAATGATGTAATCGCTGCCGAACATCGTGCCAATTCGCTCCGGAGCGTAAACTGCCGGACTCAGGCCTGCATTAGCGATGGCGTGCTGGGCTGCCGCGACGCCCATCTTGATTTCGCGGCACATCAGTTTCAGTCCCTTTTTGATCGTCCGCTTGACGTCTTTTTCCAACTCGCCGAAATCTTCGATCTGACCTTCGAAGGAATCTGCCTCGCCACCGATTCCCGAGGGCAGATGATCCGCCGGGAATCGCTTCAGAAAATCGACGCCGCTAATTCCCGCACTCAGTGAGCTCCACAACGCATCGAGTGAATTGCCAATCGGACTGACGACACCCATTCCTGTAATTACAACTCGGCGCTTGTTTTGAGTCATTGGTCGGATCGGTTACCTGTTGGGCGAACAATTGGCTGCGGGGAGCGGGCAGAGTCCCATTGTAGGAAGCAAATGGGGAGATCGTCGAGCCGACTTGACCCGTCCACCATCCATGCCGTTTTTCGATGGCTTACATTAACGCCGTTGATTCACCGGAACCGTTCGCGAATCCACCGTGCTGCCAGGCAGATTGTTGGGCAATGCCGGGCCCCTGTAATCGATAAACAGCAATGCGTCGGCCCGCTGCCGGTTGAGTCCCAGCACATTCGGAAAATTCCCGGGTAAATTTGTTTGTGGGACCGGAGTCGCGACCACTCCGCAGCTCATCAACAGCACCTGATCGTTCGGCCATCGAAATCGTTCCTCAAGTCGCCAGCTGACGAGCTGTGGAATCTGCAGATTGATTCGATCACTCGCCGCACCGGTCGAGCTGGGAACGTCCACCTTGACGGTATCCAGTTTCTCAACCTGGTCGACATGGCATTGAATACTGGCTTCGATCGTATTCCCGTCCAACGACGACAGGCTGCTGATTTCCAGTGTGTAGCCTTCATCAATCGTCGTCACCAGTGGCTGCCAGGACGGAACCTGGTTCTGGGCCCAGCGGAAGTTTCGAATGAACTGGACCGGCTTTGTATTGCGCAACACAACCGTCTGCCCATCGTTGTGCGCGATTTGACCGGTTCCATGGTCCTTGAAGTCACTGCGGCGCGCCAGTGACGCGCGTAACAGTGCTGCATTCTCTTTCGTGATCATCCACGCTTCGACGCCGGGCGATTGAACTTCAATCGGTTGCAACACCGGATACGCCGTCGACCGCCAATTCGGTTTGCCAATCGTCACCAGGCTGACCTGGACGTTTTGAACCTGCCCCTTTGTATTGACGAAACGGTCGACGATCCCGTGAACAATATTCTGGATTTCAGGCGTATGATAGACGCGCAACTGGTTGCGTTCCGCACTGAGAATTCCCAACGGTTGATTGAACCACATTTCGGTTCCCGTCTCTTTGAGAATCCAATTCAGGATTGCCTGCTGCGGATCGGGGATGCCAGAGATTTGGGAGGTGTACGGAGTGATGTCGTATTCCCGCCAAACCTGTCCCGCATCGTTCGGCAATTGATTCATTGATCTGGTCACTCGCGTACTGCTGCGTCGACCGGTTAGCTGATCAATCTGGCCCTGTGGATCGGCAAAATCCTGGCCGGCTTGAGGTTGAATGGGCGGAATGGTAGTCGAGGGATTGCTGGAAGTCACAGGGGGACTCTGCGGCAAAACTGAGCCTATCTGAGGTGGGACTATCGCGATCGGACTCTCTTGGTTACCGGGCGCACCAAGAGTAACTGCCGTGCCATTCTGCAGATTGATTCCTGTCGTCGGCGAATTGGGAAACGGCAATCCATTTTGCGGACTGGAACTTTGTTGACGCGCGGGAATGGCACTGACTTGTTCGCCAGTTTGAACTTGGGCCTGGCTTTCTTGACTGATCAGCGGTCCAAACGATGGCCGCCACGGCGCAGGCGTCGAACGACTACCAGATTCCGAGGATACAGTCTGATTCGCATTGGCCGCCGAATTGAACTGGCCATTCTGAGCGACGACGGTTCCGTAGCGCCCAAACGGTGTCGTGACGAACAACGTCAACGTCAATAGAAATGAACGCTTGAAAAATCCCGCCAGAAAACGGACATCATTAGATTGGCAAACCATTTCCACACTCCGCCTGGATTCATCCCGGAACTGGGAGCAAGAACTGCATCACCGTTCCGAAATTTGCGGCGGAAGTATAGATAGGTTGTGGATTGAACAACAAGGCGAATTCCGGCAGAAAACGGCCGTACAAAGACGTTAATCCCGGAAAATTGAAGGCAAACACTAACGGCAAATGCAAAATCTTCACGGAAATCAATAATCGGGTCCGTTCAAATCGATCAGGCCATCCGGCCATGAAAACTCGGCAGGATAAACCATCACAGTATCATTTCGCCACGGGTTGGCTTCCGCGTTTTCGATGTTGAGTCGGTTGACGAATCGGTTGCCGACGATCCGGCAATTCAATTTTTCATAAAACCCGGGAACGGTGGTTTGGAACAGGCTGACATCCGGCCAGCCGACCTGCTGAACAAGCTCCAGGGCTTTGCGAGTGATCAAGGCTCCCAGCCCTTTACCGCGTTGACCCGGATCGCTGCAAACCGTCGCCAAAGCGAGCACTGGAATTTTCGCATCGGCAGCATTAACGACACGAACAAACGTCCGCGCGTGGGCGACGATCGAATCGCCTTCCCAAATTACGAACCGTCGACCAGTGATCGTTTCCGGGGTATCGTTTTGGGCAGCTGTCAAAATGGTGGCGACTCGTTCGTCAACTGTTGTCTGGGACGTAAATGATCGACAAGCCAAAATTGCGATCAATTTTGCCAATTCGGGCGTTACTTCGGTCTCCAGGTAAATGTCCGGATTATTCAAAATTAACTTTCGGGGTTCGTGGTCGTCATGGACCGGCGGTTGATACTGGTTTGCCAGTTATTTGGAATTCGCGGACGGCGGTTTACCCGTTAGTCGAGCGGGAGCAAATTACATACACAATCAGAGTGGAACAGTTATACGTTACTGTTGCAGAACAGTTGGGGACCACTGTTCCACTCTGGTAAATTTTCACCAGTCGCCCGCCTTAGAGGTGGACGTCCCAGTGCATGGAAATTAGACTCGCATTGGACGTGACTTTACAGGTCTGACCACCTGGAATCTGGTGAAGCGCAAACAACTCTTGAACGTTTAAAAAATTTAATCTGTAAAAACGATTTGACAATGATCTATACCGTCGACCCACGATTGAACCCGATTCGCGAAAAAGTTGAAGCTGGAGAACGGCTTGATTTTGCGGACGGGCTGTTGATGTACGATCCGGCCATTCCGGTGAACGACGTTGGCCAATTGGCCAATTTGGTGCGCGAACGCAAGAACGGCAATGCCGCCTACTACAACATCAACACGCATTTGAACGCGACGAACGTCTGTGTCTACCGCTGTATTTTCTGTGCCTTCCGATCCGATTTGCGCAGCGACAAAGGCTATGTCATGTCGGACGAACAGATTCTGGCGCGCGGCAGGGAAGCGGTGGAAAACGGTTGTACGGAAATGCACGTAGTGGGCGGTTTGCACCATCAAAAAAAATATGAATGGTATCTGAATCTGGTCCGTATATTGCATGACGAGTTTCCCAGTTTGCATTTGAAGGCCTGGACGGCAGTCGAAATCAACTGGTTTGAATTTCTGACGAAACAGTCGACTCGGGATATCTTGCAGCAATTGAAAGAGGTTGGGCTGGGAAGTATGCCCGGGGGCGGAGCTGAAATTTTTCATCCGGAGGTCCGAGACCGGATCTGCGAACACAAGGCGGACGGTTCGAATTGGATCCAGATCCATCGCACAGCCCATCGCCTGGGTATCCGAACAAATTGCACAATGTTGTACGGGCATATTGAAGAGGCGTTCCATCGCATCGATCATTTGATCCGGCTGCGTGATTTGCAGGACGAAACGGGCGGTTTTCAAACGTTCATTCCGTTGGCTTTTCACCCGGAGAATACCGGTCTTTCACATATCAAAAAGCCGTCGGTGCTGATGGATTTGCGAACGATCGCCATCAGCCGCTTGATGCTCGACAACATTCCCCATATCAAGGCCTACTGGATCATGCTCGGTATTGGGACCGCCCAGACGGCATTATCGTACGGTGCCGACGACATCGACGGGACCGTGCGACATGAATTGATCTACCATGATGCCGGTGCGACCACTCCTGAGTTCCTGAGTGTCGAGCAGCTGGAACATCTGATTCGTGAAGCGGGTCGCGATCCGATTGAGCGAGACACAGTCTATCGTCAGGTCGTTCGCAATGTGGACGATTTCCCCAACTGGCGTGTCGGCGAAGCGGTTGCAGTCTGTTCCTGATCTGCCGCTCAAAGATATTGTTGATAGGCTTGGACCGCCAATTCGTCACAACGTTCGTTTTGCGGGTGGCCACTGTGCCCGGCAACACGGGTATATTTCACTTGATGTTTCGACAATAGATCGTCGAGTTGAAGCCATAAATCTTCGTTTCTGAGCGGGACCAGCGTCCCGTTTTCACGGCGCTGCCAACCCTGCTGTTTCCATTTTGGCATCCAGAGCGTGATTCCTTTGCCGACATAAACACTGTCGGTAAACAGTTCGACTTGACAGGCCCGTTTCAGCAATCCCAACCCCTCTACAACGGCCGCCAGTTCCATCCGGTTGTTTGTCGTTACGCTCACGCTACCCGATTGCTCGGAAACTTTTCCGGAGCGAATGTGTTCAATGATGAACGCCCAACCGCCGGGACCAGGATTTCCGCTACAGGCACCATCGGTATACAGTCTGATTTCGATTGAATCGTCCAAACTTTCTCTCTGTCCTGGTCCATGCAGAAGGACCTCCAGATCAATGCCTACAGAATAAGTACGAGTCTGGAAATGAGAATAACCCTTCAAACCCCTTGGCGCTTCCGATCCCCGATTGGCCGCCGGCCGTCGAACTATTTCTTGGGCAATGAATAAGGCAGGTCGATTGCTTCGAATTCCGGGCTTCCGCTGGGCGGCGGTTGGGGCGATTTACGAGTGCGGCCAAAATCGATTTTCTGTCCCCCTTTGGTTATCTCATCAATGGTTCTTGAAATGTCAGAGTGGATTTTTGGAACCAGTCGCAAACTGGCGGGCAAGGTGACTGTGAAAATACTCCCCTTGCCAACTTCGCTTTCCAGTTCGATCCCGCCGCCCAGCAGTATGCACAATTCTTTGACGATCGACAGACCCAAGCCAGTTCCAGAAACCTCCCGCGTCAAGGCGTTATCGCCCACAGCCGCCGGACCCTGTCGGAATTTCTCGAAGATCATTTCCTGGTCATTTTCAGCAATTCCAATTCCGCTGTCCGTGACTTTCATGACCACCCAGTTAGTGGAGTTTGTTGCGATGTCGACTTTGATGCGTCCCCCTTCGGGTGTGAATTTAATCGCATTAGAAAGCAAATTAGTCAATATCTGTCGAATCTTGATTTGATCTTGCATGATGGGTGGCGCGTCATTTTCGACCGTCAGGACAAGCTGGATATTCTTGCGTTCGGCCATCGGGCGCACCATGTCACACAAACTCGATGCCAGCTGGGCAAGTGAGAACTCGCTGGGTGTCGCCTCCATTTTTCCAGCTTCCAATTTGGCCAAATCAAGGATGTCGTTGATCAGTTCCAACAGCA
>JBGSXT010000588.1:0-11779 GCA_041751295.1 Mariniblastus sp. | reverse complement strand
TGGTCGAAGGCAAACTTGTCTCCGAAGTTTCAACAAGTTCGTTTATCCCAACACCTACTCCACCACCCGACAGGCCTTCCTTGTTGTTGCGAATTTCCAGTGCTCTTTGATCGATGAGCTGCTTCTGGCAGTCATTACATCTGCCGTCCACCAGGACAGTCGATTTCCGATTGCAACCCAAACAATTCAAGCTGCCTGCTGATTCCTGCGGTCCGTTATTTTTGCCGAAAGCACTGGATTGGTTGACTGGATAGGTCTCAACAAATTGGCCCGGAGTGTCGTTCGTGCAATTCCTACAACCAGCTTGACAGTCGCGCGCATCATTCCAATACGTGGTGACCGATTCCCGGTTTCGTTTTCCGGCACATCCCGTGACGAAAGCGACAATGACGACAAACAGAATCGACAGGATTGAATTTCGCATGAGCAACACCAGTGCATTGGACCAATAGCAATACCGGCACAGACCGAATAAAGCATTCCCAATCCGTATCGACGCGAATAACCCCGATCCCCGGTTTTTTGTTCAAGGCAGAAATAATCCAAATAACCCGCAACCTGCAGCTGGCCCCGCTCGGCCCGCAAAGTTTTGTGAATCGTCACAGTTTGAAACAGCGACTCCATGGCTTCAATTTTGTCATCCCAATTTTGCCATCCTATAAATGCGGACTACCTGAATCGCATCGGGAGATCAAGTTGAAAGCATGCGCCAGGGTGCGTGGCATGATAGGTCAGGGTTCCACCCAAAGAACGGGCCATGCGTTGACAAAGCGCCAAGCCCAGTCCGACTCCAGGTGCGGAATTGGCCGCTTCCAAATCCGATTTGCAGAATGGTTGAAACAGTCGTTTTCGATAAGTTGCTTCGATGCCCGGGCCAAAATCCCGGACCGTAAACCGCGTCGTTTTTCCTGTATCGGTGATCCCGATTACAATCACAGGTTTTTCGGGTTTGTTCGCATATTTACAGGCATTGTCGACCAGATTGAAAATTATCTGTTCAATCACAGGTTGTTCGACCCGCACCAACTGGTTGGCAACATCTTCGTCGATGGCGTATTCGATGGTCATACCAGCCTGCGCCGCGCGTTCGGCCAATCGGTCGCCAAACCGCGCGATCAAATCCGATATTCGAATGTGTTCCAGTCTTTCATTTCCGGCAGTCCGTTCCAGTCGAGCGAATTGCAAAACGTTTTCAACCAGATGGCTCAATCGGTCCGCCTGGATCCTCAGTGTATGGGCGTAGGCAGATTGTTTTTCAACCGGAACCATTTTGTCGGCCAGCATTTCCGAATACATCCTGAAGGTTGTCAAAGGCGTTCGCAACTCATGTGTCACTGCTGAAACAAAAGCTGCCCGACGTTCGCTCAATCGAATCACGCCATACAACAGCAAACCAATCGCCAATGTCGACAACGCCAGGGCGATCCACGCCAGCCACAGCGCAACCTGCATTCCGGAAATGGAGCGGCCAGCCGGTTGTTCGGCAGTCAGCGAGAGTGTCGCCAACATTTTTGGAACGTCAACGACAACCTGAGCCGGCAACGTCACCAGTGCTCGACCGGGAATCAGTTTCCGGTCGTCGACAACCGGTTCGAATCGAACGTCCGGCAAAATGTCGTTGACTTCGTGGCGAAGCGCATTCTGAATCTTTTCCCAATCCAGCCAACAGCATTGCAGTACATGCCGGCTATCGATCCGCGTGCGACGTGTCAAAATCAACTCGTCACCGATCCAGATCGGACGCATCACGCCTTCCACGACCTGACGGTTTTCCTGCAATTGAGGAACCAGTAACTGGTTTCCCAACCCGCGATTGTTGTCGGCCCATTCAATGGTATTCGTGTTGTACGACTCCTGCCGTTTGATGAATTCTTTGTCTCCCCGATCAGCCACCCGCAGACGTTGCAAACTGCTCTTGGACTCCAATCGCTCCGCATCGGCCGCTGGGGCAAGCACTTCGTTTTCGAGTATCTGCTCCCCCTGGCGGGCAAGATAGTTTTCGATTTGGGGCTGGACGTAAACGTTTTGGCCCAGTTCATCGGTTGTTTCCCAATCAAACAGCGTCGACGATTGAATTTTTTTCAGGAGCTGATCATACGAGCAGAACCGTCGTACCTGATCCAATTGCGCGTCCCGCAATTCGATCGACTGATCCGTTACGCCGCAACAAAAAAGTGCCTGGCGGCAAGCTTCCTCGCCGTTGGGTCGCTGCGGTGACGAAAAGACGCCAGCGGGTGTGATTTGGAAATGGAGTTGGACAAATTCCGAATTTTGATAGAGCAGCGGAGACGGCAGCATTCGAAAACCGGCTGGAGTTGCAGCCGTTGCCGCTGACCCGACGGGCGATGGCAAATCGTAGAACGATTCGTACAGGTAGAAAGGTCGGGCTGCTTCGCGGGCGATATGGGGGCCCAGTTTCCAATCCATGCGATACAGAGCACTCGTGATTTTTTCCTGCAATTCCGCTTCCCGTCTCGCCAGCTCCGTTTGGTGCCGGTCTTCTTTCAAATCGCGATCGAGTTCGATAGCTTTGGCCGTCAACCAGACCATGGCCGGCAAGATCAGCAACAGGCAAAGCCCAAACAGAATCCACAGGTGGACAGGTTGTTTCATGGCTGGCTGGAAGCTGGTGATTCGAAAGCGAACATATATCCCTTGCCGCGAACCGTCATCAGGACCTGCGGCCTTTGCGAATTGTCGTTTAGTTTTTCCCTCAAACGGGCCACGTGCATGTCAATTGTTCGAGTCGAAATTCCGTGCGGATCCAATCGCCAAACGCTCGACAACAACTCGTCACGGGAAATGGCACGACCCCGGTTGGCCACCAGATACTTGAGCAACTCGGCTTCCCGTTCTGACATTTCCACTCGACTCCCGTCCTGAAGCCGGATTTCGCGCCGTTCAAAATCCGCAGAGCCGCTGGAAAAGGTAACCAGCGGCATGTTGATTGGCCGCTCGGGAGAGCGCCGCAATACAGACTCAATGCGGGCCAGCAGTTCTCTAATGCTGAACGGTTTGACGACGTAATCGTCGGCCCCCAGTTTCAATCCGCGTATCCGATCCGATTCGTCCCCTTTCGCGGTCAGGATGATAATCGGTTGGGTAGGCCGCAGCAGTCTGATGTCCCGCAACAACTCGAATCCCGGCTTGCCCGGCAATGCCAAATCCAACAACAACAAATCGTAATCGGATTGGCAAGCCAGTTGGAAACCGGTGTTTCCATCGGAGGCTGCCAGAACGCGATATCGTTGAAATTCCAGCGCGTCGACAATGCCCTGACGAATCGCCTCTTCGTCTTCAATGGTCAGAATGGTTTTTTGCAGGTTCATGGACTGGTTGGTATGATTTCGGTTATCGTTCACCCATTATAGAAAACAAACGATGCGCCGTTGTAACGACCATGTAAAACGGTCCACAGCAGTTCGAGCGAGAAGGCTTTTTGCCGAATATCGCGGTGAATAGGCTGTTTTTTTCAAATTCAAATGGAGTTCGTCAAAACGGACCGGCAAATTCGCAGGTTTCTGGTGTTTAATGATAGAGAAGATGGCGGTGTTGATGGCATTGGATTAACTGGCATTCACTCGAAAAAAAATCCTGATCAGGAGATCATATTATCGTGAACACAACGATTTTCCGTTTTTTGTTGTCTGCACTGGCACTATTTCACGTCTCCAATACCGGCCTGCCATGTTGGGGACAGGATGAAGAGTTGACGGCGAAAGTAGTCAAACAGGACCTCAAAATCGAAATTGAGATTCCAGGTGTTTTCGTCGCCGATGACAAAGACGAAATTGCGATCGAACCCAAACAGTACAAAGGCGAACTGATCATCACCAAAATCGTTCCTGAAGGCGTGACCGTCAGCGAGGGTGAAACGCTAATGGAATTCGATACCAACAATCTGGATGAAGCCCTGGAAGAGGCCAATGATCTGGTCACCGACGCGGAAGTTGAGTTGCAGAAGGCCGATGCCGAATTGCAGACGGAAAAAATAGATGCGACGACGCTGTTGGCCCAGCTGGAAAAGGAGCTTGAATTTGCCGAACGCGATTTCAAGGCAGCTGCTGAACTGGAGCAATTGGAACTCAAGAAAAAAGAAAAGGAAATCGTCGATGCCAAACGGAGGTTGAAAGACGCACGCGTCGATTTCGAACAGCTGACGGAACTGTATGTCGAGCGCGAGCTGCATACGGCGACGGAAAACATCCTGATCGATCGCGAAAAGACCAACATCTCGGAAATGGAAAAAGGGATCGAACGCCAGGAAAAAGAACTCGTACACTTCAAGACTTTTGAAAAGTCCAAAGACACGCTTGCCAAGGACCTCGCATTTGAAAAGAAAAAAGCCGAGCTGGAAAAACAGAAAATCAAAGGGGCGGCAACTTTGAAAGAAAAAGAAAGCGTGGTCGCCAAGGCCAATCGCAAACTCGAACGCGAACAGCAAAAGGTCGCAGACCTGACCAGCGACCGAGAAACGCTCAAAGTTGCCTCGCCCCGAGAAGGAGTGCTGTTTTACGGCAAGACGGGGAACGAATCACCCGCTGGAATCATTTTTGGCGGGCAGGTCAACAACGAAATGCGGATTGGCGGTCGCGTGCAGACACACGGGATATTGATGACCGTGGCAACGATGGATAACCTGTCCATTAAAATGCAGGTTCTCGAAAACGACATTCAGCACATGAAGAAGGGTTTGTCGATTACGATCCGGCCGGATGCTTTTCCGGCGATGGAATTGGTCGGAGAATTGAGCAAAATCGATCAAATCGCGACCCGTTCCAATTTCCTGTCGGAAGTCCGCCGCTTTTCGGTTGAAGGCAAAATGGCAGGCGCGGTCAGCCAGCTGCGATCCGGGATGAATTGCCGCGTCACCGTCCATGCCGACGTCGTGCCCGAGGCGGTTCAGGTGCCTGTCGTCGCCGTTAGCGAAGAGGCAGGCAAATTCTTCTGCTTCGTCAAGAATGGCAAGTCCGCTGAAAAACGAGAAGTCAAAATTGGGATGTCCAACGACGACGCGGTTCAGATCACCGAAGGACTGCGACCGGGCGAAACGGTCTATCTGTACGATCCCAATCGAAACTAATCGCGGGAACTCGCCAACACCATGTCCGCTTTCATCAGCCTGAATAACGTTTCCAAAGTCTACTCCATGCGGGGTGGAGACGTACACGCATTGAAATCGATTACACTCGATATCGGACAGGGTGAGTTTGTTTCAGTCGTCGGCACATCAGGTTCAGGCAAGTCGACGCTGTTGTATGTACTCGGCACGCTGATCGAAACCACCAGCGGAACCTATCACTTGGACGGAAAACAGATTGACTCACTGACCGATGTCCAACGAGCCCATTTGCGAGGGCAGGGAATCGGCTTCGTGTTCCAGTCGTTTCACCTGGTACCTCAATTGAATATCGTCAAAAATGTCTTGCTGTCTGGCCGCTACGTCCCTGGAATCCATCGCGGGCAACTGAAAAAAAGGGCCCACGAGCTGATCGAACGCGTCGGACTGGGGCATCGTAAACGGCATCGACCGATCGAGTTGTCCAATGGCGAAATGCAACGGGTGGCCATCGCTCGGGCATTATTGATGGAACCGGACGTCGTTCTGGCCGACGAACCTACAGGCAATCTGGACCAGCAGAACTGTGACGCTATTTTTGAGTTGCTGCGATCACTCCATGCCGACGGCAAAACGGTTGTCATGGTGACTCACGATCTGGATTTGGCTGCTCGGACTCCACGCCAGATCCGGCTTTCCGACGGGGAGGTCGTGCATGAAGCTGCTTGAATTGATTTTGGAAGCGATTGGCAATCTGTTTTTGCACAAGACCCGTTCGTTGTTGGCGGCACTCGGAATTATTTTTGGCGTGGCGTCGGTGATCTGTATGCTGTCCATCAGCGAAGTCGCCCGTCAGGATGTGATTAAGCGGATCGAGCGGTTGGGATTGAATAATGTCATTCTGGACAGTGTGAAACCGGAAGCGGTGCGCGGCAAGGAGCAGTCGGAAAACGAAGGCTCATGGATTGCCCAATACGGAATCACAAAACAGGATTTGAAGATTCTTGGGGGAAATGTTGACCAAATCAACCAGGTCATTCCCATGCGTATCATGCTGCACGGCGTTGCCGGCAACCAGAAAACGGCTGACATTACTGTTGTTGGCACCACCAGGAATTACCCGGACGTGATGCAACATACTGTCATGGAAGGCCGCTTTTTTAACAGTGTCGATGAAGCCAATTTGAGCTCCGTCTGTGTTCTTGGAAATTCAACCGCCAGAAAACTGTTTCCGTTGACTTCGGCGATTGGCAAAGTCGTCAATATCGGCGGCAACTACTTCAACGTCATCGGCGTGATGGAGATTAAAGGCCAGTTGGGCGCCGGCGGAAAGTTTTCTGATCCGGACAACTCCGCGTTCATTCCGTTTGAAACATCCTTCGCCCGTTTTGGCAGTTTTCAGTACCGGATATCGGGTTCCGCCCAGGAGGCGACCAGGATCGAAGTCGATCGGGCCGTTCTGCAGGTCGCCAGTCCCAGCACGCTCAAACCAGTATCCCAGTTGGCCACGAATCTGTTGACACGGCTGCATAAAAAAGAGGACGTTTCAGTCACGATTCCGCACACGCTACTCAACGAAAAAAAGCAGTCTGAACAGATATTTCGCTGGGTGATGGGGTCATTGGCGGCGATTTCATTATTGGTCGGTGGAATTGGCATCATGAATATCATGTTGGCCAATGTGGCTGAACGTCGATCGGAAATCGGTTTGCGGCGCGCGCTGGGTGCCACCAGGTCAAACATCGTCTCGCTGTTCGTCAGTGAAAGCCTGCTGTTGTGCCTGTTTGGAGGCGCGGTCGGTGTCGGAGTGGGAATCGGATTGGCCAGACTGATCGGTTCCCTCGCGCAATGGACTGTAGTCTTCCATCCGTGGTCGATTCCATTAGGGATCATCGTTTCGGTGATTATCGGAATTATTTTTGGTACAATTCCCGCAATGCAGGCGGCCAACGAAGACCCGGTCCTGGCGCTGCGGTCGGAGTAAATGCATGCGAATGGGAATTACAAAGAGCCGACGGATTCTGACATTCTTGTCGTGTTGTGTTGTCTTGAATTTTTCGTCGCAGTTGGCGAGTTCACAGCAATCGGCATCCGATCTGCCGGCCCATCGGGAAAAGTCTAAAGATGTTCATCAACTCCGGCCGCAATTTCCATCGGAACAATTGATCGTCAAGTCCAAACAGGCGATTCAGGATGGTCTCGATTTTCTGGTTGGAACACAGAACAGTGACGGCTCGTGGGGATCGCATGATCCCAAGATCGCCAGTCTGAAAAATTTTGGGTTCCAGACCGCCAACCGAGGTTCGCAGGATGCAGTGCGAGCTGCCTGCACCGCGATTTGTGCCGAAGCCCTGCTGTTTCAGGAAAATTTAACGCCCCCCCAGCAGAAAGCCTTGAACAACGCGATCGAGGAATTATTGAAAGTCAGAAAGTTTGCTTTTCATCCGGGCGAGACCTTCAATACCTGGGGTTACGGTTACAAACTGGGATTTCTGGTTCAATTGAAAGCTTCACCGCTGGGAGAAAAATACGCTGATCGATTGATGCCGGCAGCCCAGTCCTGTGTGGACGGTTTGCTCAGGCATCAACAGCATACCGGTGGTTGGGGTTATTATGCGGGCGTGATGCAGGATTTTGAATCGATGTCGTTCAATACAGCATTCTTTGGACTGTCACTGTACCGGGCCAAACAGCTGGGGCTTAGCGTTCCTGAAGGTCTGGTGATTGACGCTACCGAAGCTCTGCAGCGACAGCGCGCGCCGGATGGCAGCTTTGTGTACAGTTCCAGTCACGAAAAGCGGGGCCAATCGATTCTGCTCAATTTGGGTTCGGGCTCCCGGACCATTTCAGCAGCACTCGCCCTGTTCGAAATGGGACTCTACGAAGAAGCGGACTTGAAACAGGCGATGACGGTTTTTGCCAATGGCGAAAATTATCTGGAACAGGGTCGCAAGCTGATTCAACCCCATTCCGCAGTTCATCAAATATCCGGGTATTTCTTTTTCTTTGGCTACAACTACGCGACAGAAGTTGCCCGCATACTGGGTGACGACGTACCTCAGCAGCGTTGGGATCGGTTGGCCTGGACGATGCTGCGAACTCAAGAGAAGAATGGCTCGTGGTGGGACACCGCTGCTGCAGATTACGGCGACAAATGGGGAACCGGTTTTGCCATCATGACGCTGCAACGATATTTGCTTGAAATGGAACGGCGCGATGTTTCAAAATTGGACACGAAAGTTGCAGACGAAGGCGATGAAGAAGTTGAAAACCAGGAACAGTCAACAACCGGGAAATCCGATGCGAATGATAAAGACGACCAGGGTCTTCCGCCCGTTTTCAATTGGTAAAACTGGCAATTGCCGGCGTTTCGTGTCCTGTCGGTTGCCATTTCTGCTTCTGGCGGCAATTCTGTCGATGTCCGCCTGCGATCAGACAGATTCCCGACAAAGCGCGAAGATAGATGATCGCGATGCGTCAATCGCTGAGCTCCATAATCTCGGCTGGCTGGGCGCCGATGCCCAGCCACTGAATGCAACGCTTACAATGCCCGATCCGGAGAATCCAGATGCCAGCGTGACGCCTGGCGGAATCGTGATCGTCAAAGTTTTGGGCGGATGGCCTCTGGATGCTGCACAACTAAAAGCCGGCGACGTCATCGTGCGTGTCGCCGACGATTGGTTGCCCATCAAGGAAGATCCAACTCTGGACTTGATCAAGGCCGTTGAAGATCAAATCAACGCAGGCCGGAAGGAGATTGAAGTCGGCTACTATCGAGATGGAAAATTTGCCAAGGCTCTGATTCAGACAGAACTCGAATCGTTGGACCACGGATTGCCACGGCCAGTGGCCCGCATGGTTGATTTGTCGACCGCGACCCTGAAACATCTTGCAAGGCTGCAAACGGATGATGGATCTTTCGCAGTTGCTGCTGACAATGTCGACGCGAAGTTGATCGCAACCTCGATGTCTGGTCTGGCGTTCCTTTCCGCTGATCCATCAGCAAGCAATGAATTTGAACAATCGGTCGCAGGCTGCCTGAAGTATATCGGTGAACAATTGGATCGCTTCGCATCCGACAGTGAAGCTGCTGGCCTTGATCCTTTAACCGCATCGCATGTCGCTCTGTTTCTGTCAGAATCCGATATTCAGTTGATGGACGAGGACTGGTTGGAGAGGTTGGGTGTTGTGCTGGATTCGTTTGCGACTCACCAGCATGAATCAGGCGGTTGGAATGTGTCAGAACTGGACTACACCGATGTCGACAGCGATGCCGAACCGTCGGAGCCATCGGTCGATATCCTGGCCACATTTACAACGAACCAGGTCCTGCTTGCATTGGGTGTCCTGGAACGCAAAGGTATGACGATTGACAACGCAATGATTGAGCGGGCCATGACCTGGCTTAACGAACAATCGCGATTGCGAGTCCCCAGCACTGTTGATCGACGGGTGAAAGCCCTGTTGTCAGCGGGAACTGCTGCCGCGTTATCGGCGTTGAATTGCGATCGAAACGACTTGTTGTTGAAAGAACATCTGGCAGGCGCGCTCGACCGAGCCCATGATGTTCTTACAGCTCCCCAACTCGGACTGCCCGGTTTGGTCAGCATTGCAATCGCGGCGCGTCAGGCTGGCAATGAATCGTGGCTGCAATTCCACGAGTCGGTCAAACACCTGGCGGTCAGTCTGCCACGGCCTGACGGCAGCGTCAGTGACTATCCAAACGTCAAACGCGATCCGCTGGATTTCGAATTGCGGGTCGCCGGGGAATCATGGACGACTGCCCATATCGGGCTCCTGATATCGATGCAATCGCAGTCACTCGAAAAGCTGATGGCGATCGAAACTCCTGATTCGATGATTGTTCGAGACAGTACCGGAAAAAAATCGGACGGGAGCGCTGGCATGCCAGTTCTGAAATTGGACGGTGCCAATACGGCTGATGCCGAAGCATTGAAAAAGATGATTATGGATCAGTTGAAAGAACAGGGCATGGATGTCGACGAGTCGAAACTGGAAATTAAGACAGTCGAAAAAACTGATGATGATTAGATTTATGGCACGATCGGCTCTTGATCGACTCGTCAGCCGCCCGGAAGCAAAACTATCTTGGAATTTCTAATTTCAAACCACCTCGCTCAGCTGGGAATTCCGACCTGGAAGGCCGAAGACCGGGCCGAAACAGCGAATTTCATTGTTCCAATAGAAACTGAAAACAAACACCAGTTGGAATTGTGAAAATGTCGTGGATTTGTTCCAATCATCCACTTTGAATTCTGAAAATTTCCGCCAATTTCTGACCTTCGATTGAACTTGCCATGGACCCTCACAAATCAAACCCGCCGATCTCCCACGATGAGCGACCGATTCGGTTCCTGTTTGAAAACAGTGCGTTCCTGATTCTGGGAACTGTTGTTGCCCTGGTTTGGGCCAATTCAGGTGAAAACGGTTTGAAGACCCATCGGTATTTCTTCAGTCAATTCGAACTGTCGCGGATGTTTTCGCCGCCGTCCGAAGAGGACTCTGCAGAAATACGCAATGAATTTGAAGCATCGGGTTCGAATGGATCCCCGACCGATAAAGCGCATTCCCACGACCCCCATGCCAACGATTCGATGCCGGATCACAGCAAAGAGCCGGATGCGGCGAATCGGAAAACAGTCCCTGGACATGATGACGAGGGACTCGAAACCAAATCGGGAACTGCCCGGCACGCTAGCGACGATCATGGAAGTGGCGGTCATGCGATAACCTGGCACTTTGTTATCAACGATATTCTCATGGCGTTTTTCTTTGCGATCGCAACCAAAGCGGTCTGGGAGTCGCGGTTGCCCGGCGGGGCGCTGTCGAATTTTAGGACCGCCGCGTTGCCGTTGTTAGCGACGTTGGGCGGCGTTGTCGGACCGGCACTGTTGTTCATTGCTGGAGCCGTGATGCTGGGTGAGTGGGCGTCTCTAGGCAGAGGATGGGCCGTGCCTTGTGCAACCGATATTGCCTTTAGTTACCTCGTCGGGAGGTTGATATTTGGTAACGGGCATCCGGCAATTGCTTTTTTGCTGCTGCTGGCAATCGCCGACGATGCGGCGGGGCTGGTCATCATCGCGGTGGCTTATCCACAAGAGCAACCGGACTTGATCTGGATGCTGCTAAGCGTCGCTGGCATGGCGATCGCGTGGGCGATGACCAAAATGAAGATTCACAGCTTCTGGTGGTATCTATTGATTCCCGGCGCGCTCAGCTGGTTTGGATTTTATTGGTCGCACATTCATCCCGCGCTCTGTTTGGTTCCCATCATTCCCTTCTTTCCGCACGCCGCCAGCGATTTGGGAATTTTTGCACGCGCGGAATGGAATCGACATGATACCCTGAGCGAATTCGAACATTGGTGGAAGAATCCAATCGAGATCATTCTTGGACTTTTTGGATTATGTAATGCCGGTGTCGCGTTTGGCAGTATGGGGACGGGAACGTGGCTGGTCATGATTGCTCTGATTGTCGGCAAGCCATTGGGGATAACCCTGTGTACCTGGTTGGGCGACAAAGTCTTTCGGCTGACCATGCCCGTCGGGATGGACTATCGCGACGTGATTACGCTCGGCTGTGTTGCCGGAATTGGGTTCACAGTCGCGCTGTTTGTCGCGACTGCTGCGTTCGAGCCTAACGATCCCAACCTGGATCCGGTCAAAATGGGAGCACTGTTCAGTTTTGCGGCGGCGATTG
>JBGSXT010000587.1:0-9406 GCA_041751295.1 Mariniblastus sp. | reverse complement strand
TCGCTGCTCTCGATCACCCCAATATTGTCCGTATCTACGATATTGCGGATGAAGAAGATACGCATTACATGGTGATGGAATTCATCGAAGGGAGCGATCTGTTTGATATCGTGAACGCACAGGGCCCAATCGAATTTGACTTGGCGCACGATTGCATTACCCAAGCGGCACACGGGTTGTCCCATGCACACGAAAAGAAATTGATCCACCGCGATATCAAACCGGCCAATCTGTTCCGCACACTGGGCGGCACGGTCAAGGTGCTCGATTTGGGACTGGCTCTGTTGAAATCGGAAAGCGATGACCATGGGCTGTCAAAACAGCATAACGAACAGACGATGGGCACCGCCGATTATTTGGCTCCCGAGCAGGCGATCAACAGCCATGAGGTCGATCCGCGGACGGATATCTACAGTCTCGGTTGCACACTGTTTTTCCTGCTGACTGGACGACCTCCATTTAACGAAGGGACGCTGGCACAACGCATCGCCATGCATCAGGCGAAACAGCCGCCGGAAATCCGCATCCTGCGACCTGAGTGTCCGGAATATCTGGTCGCTGTTTGTAAACGGATGATGCAGAAAATAGCCGAGCATCGATTTCAAAACTGCGATGAAATCATTGCTGCCCTCGATTCCCGAACGGTGCCACCCCAGGGACAGAATCGTGTTCGCACGTCCGACAACGAAACAGAATTCACCGTCGCACCACCAGGACCGGGCACCGCTGTTCATTTGACAAAAAAGGTCATTGGCAGAAAACGCAAACGATATCCGTGGGGACTTGTCGTCGTATTCGCCGCGTTGGCGACCGTGCCAATCACGCTTGCGATTGTTGCATTTTTTCCACGCACCATCGCGACCGGTGATAGCGCATCGCAGATTACAGGCGAATGGGCAAACGGCGATGTCGCAGATTCCAGTTTGACCGGCGATCAAACCGCTGTTCCAGATTCGCGTCTTGCGGAAAATCGGCCACGTGCAGCCACTATGAATCCGAACTCGACGGCGTTGGCTGTCTTCGAGGACTTTGAAATTCCTGTTCGATTTCCGGACGGGCAAAAATCGTGGGATTTGATTGCGTCCGAAATCCTTGTGGGAACGCTTTTGCACGGAGGAAAATGCCGAGTCGTGATAAATCCTGAACCCGGCGCGACAGAAGGTGGAAAATATTGCCTGTTGATCGCCGGAGCCTCCGACGCCGTGGAATTTCGTCCCGAACATCCGGATGCCAAAATCGAACAAATCCGTTTTTTGGCCCGCAGATTGACTGACAACGTGCCATTTGAGTTTCAGATTGAAGCCAAGTCCAACCGGCAATCTGAACGCTGGAAGCGGATCTATTCCGCGACTGAATTGATCACTGACCGCGAATTCAGCGAAATAGTCGTCGATTCAACACATTTTGATGGCACCCATTTGCAAAAGTTTCGTTTCAATCTTATCGGTGGCAAGGACGATGGCGTGCTCATCGACAACCTGACCATCCAATTGAAATAGGTCACGCAGCGAAACAGCGCCACAGCTTG
Source organism: Mariniblastus sp. (assembly GCA_041751295.1). GTDB lineage: Bacteria > Planctomycetota > Planctomycetia > Pirellulales > Pirellulaceae > Mariniblastus. The sequence goes on along the minus strand of JBGSXT010000587.1, from coordinate 7,878 downwards.
ATTGCGACCGCGAACCCGGGCAGCCCAGGAATCGGCTATTCGTTATCGGCGCGGAGGACGGCTACGAAGGCTTTCTGCGGGATATTGACTTGACCGAACTGCTTCATCTTGGCCTTGCCTTTCTTCTGTTTTTCCAGCAGCTTTTTCTTGCGGGTCACATCGCCTCCATAGAGTTTTTCGGTCACATCCTTGCGGTACGGCTGAATCGTTGAGCGGGCGATGATGTTGCCGCCGATCACGCCTTGCACCGGGATTTTGAACTGGTGACGGGGAATTTCTTTGGCCAGCCGTTCGCAATAATGCAGCGCCCGCGTTCGCGCCTTGTCGCGATGGACGAGGTACGAAAGCGTGTCAACCGGTTCCCGGTTGACCAGAATATCGACCTTGACCACATCGGTTTCGCGATACTCGATGGGAGTATAGTCGAACGAGCCGTATCCGCGCGTGATCATCTTCAGTTTGCCATAAAAATCGAAGAGTACTTCTCCCAGCGGCATTTCGCTGATCACCTCGATTCGATGGGCCGACAGGTAGTTCATGGATTGGCTCTCCGAGCGGTGCTCCCGGCACAGCTCCATGACGGGACCGACATATTCCTCCGGAGTCAGAATCGATGCTTTGATATACGGTTCGCTGGCTGATTGAATGCTCATTGGATCGGGCCAGTAGCTGGGGTTGTCGACATCGATCGTTGTGCCATTCTTCAAAGTCAGTTTGTATTTCACTGACGGGGCCGAGATGACCAGGCCGATATCAAATTCGCGCTGCAACCGTTCCTGGATGACATCCAGGTGAAGCAGGCCCAGAAACCCGCAGCGAAATCCGAAGCCAAGAGCTGCCGAACTGTCTTTCTCGAATCGGAGCGCTGCGTCGTTGATCGCCAGCTTTTCAAGAGCTTTAGTCAAGTCGACGTACTCGTCGGTGTTCATCGGATAGATCGATGAAAAGACGACTTGCCGGGCTTCCTGATAGCCGGGAATCGGCTCGGTCGCCGGGCGATCGGGGTTGGTGATCGTATCGCCAATTTCAATGTCGCGCACGCTTTTCACCCCCGCCACGATATATCCGACCTCGCCGGCGCTGAGCTGTTCCCGGGGATTCAGCTTGAATTGATTGTAGCCCAGTTCATCCACAGTAAAGCTCCGGTCCGCGTGCATGAAATGGATCGTATCGCGGTTCTTGACCGCGCCCTCCATCACACGACACTGCAGAATCACTCCCCGATACTTGTCGAAATGGGCGTCGAATACGAGGGCTTTGAACGGCGCGGTCGGATCTCCCGACGGACAGGGCAGCTTCGCGACGATGCCGGCCAGCAGGTCGTCGATGCCTTCGCCGGTTTTCGCCGAAACTGGAATCGCCGCAAACGGATCCAGTCCCAAATCCGCGTCGATTTCTTCACGTACACGGTCGACGTCAGCAGCCGGCAGATCGATCTTGTTGATCACCGGCAGCAGTTCGAGGTCATGCTCAAGCGCGAGATACAAATTGGCAACTGTTTGCGCCTCGACTCCCTGGGAAGCGTCAACAACAATCAATGCACCTTCACACGCCATCAGGGACCGACGCACTTCATGCGAAAAGTCCACATGCCCAGGCGTGTCGATCAGATTCAGCAGATAGTTTTGTCCGTCCGGCGCAGTGTAGTTGAGCGTAATTGAATTGCTTTTGATGGTGATGCCCCGCTCCCGCTCGATATCCATCGTGTCCAGCATCTGGTCATGGAAATCACGTTGCGTCACGCCACCGCAGGCCTGGATCAAGCGATCGGCCAATGTCGATTTGCCATGATCAATATGGGCAATAATGCAAAAGTTTCGAATATGTTTCATTCAATTTGTTCGTAATTGGCAAAACGCTGAAAATGCAATCAGCAAAAGGAGTAACAGTGGCTGGTTCCTGGATACGCAGAAACCGTGGAATATCGATGTGCGCTGATTGGGCAAAAGATTCCACGAGCATACAAGTCCCGGGAATTCTAGTTGATCACGGTCTTGATTGACAGGGATTCGAATCCTTGCGACGAACGTGTGTCCATTGTTGCGAGGCTATCAAGACTGGTTGGAGTTCGATGCATTATCTTACGTTGGTTTAATCTTCTGTTGGTTTATGATCTGAATTCGATTCGAGGGATGATTCTGCGATCTTATTGTCGTTTTTGCCATCGTCCGGTCGTTCAGGTTTGATATTTGTAATTACATCGATTTTAGGAACGGGATCCAAATTGGATGCATCCGTGACTTCGTTAACGTTTTGGGGTTCACTTATTGTGATGGCCAAGGTCGATTCCGATTCGCCTGTCATTTCCCTATCGGATTGCGGTCGGTTCGAGTCGCGGGAAAACCGGCGCAAGACGACGTAAAAGATCGGTGTTAGAAACAAACCGAAAATGGTCACGCCGATCATGCCACTGAAGACTGCCGTACCGAGTGCCCGTCGCATTTCGGACCCGGCTCCGGTTGCGATCACCAGCGGAACGACACCCAGTATGAAAGCCAGTGATGTCATCAGAATCGGCCGGACTCGCAAACGGGCGGCTGAGACGGCGGCCTCGAACAGGTTCTTGCCGGCGTCCTCTTCGGCTTTGGCAAATTCGACAATCAGAATTGCATTTTTGCAGGCGAGGGCGACCAATACGATGAAACCGATCTGCGTCAGGATATTGTTGTCCATACCCATCAGCCAAATTCCACCTATCGCAAACAGTAATCCCATCGGGACGATCAGAATCACGGCCAAGGGCAACAGCCAACTTTCGTATTGGGCCGACAACGCCAAAAACACAAATAACACACACAGCGGAAAAATGAACAGCGCCGTGTTTCCGGCCTGACTTTCCTGATACGACAAGTCCGTCCATTCATATCCAAAGCCTTCGGGAAGGGTTTGGCCAGCAAGTCGTTCCATTGATGCCATTGCCTGTCCGCTACTGACACCCGGCAACAAAGCGCCGCTGATGTCCGCAGACGGATACAGGTTGTAACGGACGATTCGATCAGGCGCTGTTTTCTGGCTCATTTGCATTAGTGAACCCAGCGGCACCACTGAGCCGTTGGCACTGCGCGTTCGCAGTTTCATCACATCGGCAGGCTCGCTTCGGAATTGCGAATCCGCCTGAGCCGTTACTCGATACGTCCGCCCAAGGTAATTGAAGTCGTTGACGTAAACCGAGCCAAGTGCTGTTTGAAGCGTATCAAAAACGTTGGACAACGGAACGTCCAGTATCTGTGCTTTCGTTCGGTCGATGTCCGCGTAAAGTTGTGGCGTGTTGTTGCGAAAAGTTGTGTAGACCAGCGCCATGCCTGGCTCGTTCATTGCCTGGCCTGACATTTCGGACGCAATCTGCTGGAGTTGATCGAGACCCGCTCCCGAGCGGTCCTGAACCTGCATCTTGAATCCGCCGCCGGTACCGATACCGGGCACGGGGGGGGGCGGGATCACCAATACGGTTGCTTGGTCGACCACTGCTGTCCGTTGCCGCAGTTCCGCAAGAATTTGATCGGCAGAATGCCCTTGTTCGGCGCGTTCACCTGAATCTGCCAGCGTGACAAAGACTGCTGCCGCATTGGAATTGTTGGATCGTGTTGCCCCGCTGAAACCGACGATTGATACGGCGTGCGCGACACCCGGAATTTCCAGCGCAATCTCTTTGACCTGATTGGCCACGACTTCAGACCGGGCCAGTGAAGCTCCCGGTGGAAGTTCGATGCTGACGATGATGTAACCCTGGTCCTGGGCCGGAATGAAGCCTCCGGGAACGAACCTAAATCCCAGCCAAGTAAGGATTAACAAGCCTAAATAGACCAAAACTCCCAACCAACTGACTCGTACAAGCCGCGAAACCGTCCCGACATACAGGTTGGTGCCCCGATTAAATATCCAGTTGAACCCGGCGAAAAACCAGCGGAACGGTGTCGCCAATCGGTGGACAAATTTACCCCAAACGCTTGATGAATGTTTTGTCGACGATTTCGGTTTGAGTAACAACGCACACATGGCGGGGCTTAAGGTCAATGAAACGATCAGCGAGATCGTCGTTGAGACAGCGATCGTGACGGCGAACTGCCGATAAAATTCGCCGCTGATCCCCGGGATGAATGCAGTCGGTACGAAGACTGCGATTAAAACCAGAGTTGCCGCGACGAGGGCCGAACCGACTTCGCTCATCGCTTTGTGGGCGGCGGCGCGAGGCGAAAGCCCACGTTCGATCCAATGATCTACGTTTTCGACGACGACAATCGCGTCGTCCACCACAATTCCAATCGCCAACACAAGACCGAAGAGTGACAGATTGTTCAGACTGAATCCCATCGCCAGCATGACGCCCAGCGTACCTATCAATGAAATCGGAATCGCAACAACCGGAATGATCGTCGCCCGCCAGCTCTGCAGAAAGATGAATACTGTCAGCACGACAAGAATTGTGGCTTCGATCAATGTGTGAAAAACCGCCGATATCGACTCCTCAACAAACTTTGTCGGGTTGTACGCGATCTCGAACTCAAGGCCCTCGGGAAAATCCTTACTTAACTGCTCCATCAGTTTCACAACGTTCTCTGCCGTGGCGACTGCGTTGGAACCGGGGCGCTGAAAAACGGCGATTCCGATCGCTTCTCTGCCATCGAGGTAGCTGCTGGTCGAATAATCCTGGGCGCCGAGTTCAACCCGCGCCACATCACCGAGTCTCACCAGCCTGGCTCCGTCGCCAGCTTTGACGATGACCTGTTTGAACTGTTCGACATCTTCCAGACGACCCTGCGTACTGATGTTTAGCTGGAATGCCGCCTGAGATTCCGTGGTTGGCGGTTGGCCAATTGCTCCTGCGGCGACTTGGATATTCTGTTCCCGAAGTGCGTTAATCACGTCACTGGTGGTCATATCCAGCGTTGCCAACCGATCCGTATCGAGCCAGACTCGCATGCTGTATTCGCGAGCGCCGAAAATGGTGACGTCGCCCACCCCATCTTGCCGCGCCAGGACATCCTTGATTCGCAGCAGCACGTAATTGCTGATGTACAGCGAGCTGCGGGTATTGTCCGGCGAAAAAAGATGGATCACCATCAACATGTCGGGCGAACTCTTTCGGGTCGTCACGCCGACTTGGCGGACTTCCGCCGGCAATCGTGGTTCAGCCAATGACACGCGGTTTTGTACCAACACCTGTGCGTCGTCCAGATTGGTGCCCTGCTTGAATGTGATGGTCAATTGCATCGAACCGTCGGCGGTCGACGACGATTCCATGTACAACATGTTTTCAACTCCATTGATTTCCTGTTCCAATGGTGTCGCTACGGTTTCGGCAATGGTTGCCGCTGTCGCACCAGTGAACTGGGCTCGCACGACGACGGTCGGCAACGCGATTTCGGGATATTGCGACACGGGCAAGTTGATGTAAGCGATCGCGCCGGCAATAAGGAAGAAAATCGAGATGACAGTCGCAAAAATCGGTCGGTCAATGAAGAAATGCATGTGGTTGCCAGCGGAACGTGCTTGTTAATACCGTGTCGGCAATTCGAGCGCGGCGTGGGGTATCACTCTTTTTCAACCGGGTTCGATTCGTATATTGTCAAGTCACTATCGTCAGCGACGATCAGTTCCAGAATCGGTTCCACGGCGACCCCCGGTCGGATGCGCTGCAATCCGGCGATCACGACGAGATCGTCCTTTGCTACGCCTTGACGAATGACTCGCAGTCCGAGGGCCAGCGGGCCGGTTTCAACGACTTGACGCCGTGTCTGATTATCCTCTCCGATCACATAGACAAATTTCTCGGCCTGATCGGCTCCGATTGCTGCGTCCGGGAGCAATAGGGCTTCGTACTCCAACGTGTTGGCAATTCGCACTTTGCCGAACATGCCCGGCGTCAACATCCCGTCTGGATTGGCAAACACCGATCTGGCGGTCATTGTGGCGGTATTCGGATCGAAGCGATTATCCACGAAATCGATATAGCCCTGATGCGGAAACCCGACTTCGTCGGCCAACGCCAGATAGGCCGGATAGCGAACTTCGCGAGCACTCCGTCGCGCACCTTCCTGAACCAGCCGCTGGAATCGCAAAACCTGCTGTTCGCTGGCTTCAAATGTAAAGAAAATGGGATCCAACGAAACGATCGTCGTCAGCAGTGTCGACTGTTCCGAGCCGCCGCTGATCAGGTTTCCTTCGGTGACGTACTTGCGACTGATACGACCGTTAACTGGCGCCTTGATGTTAGTGTATTCAAGTTCCAATTCAGCCACTTTCACAGCGGCTTTCGAAGTTTCAATGGCGGCGGCTGAGGTCGCAATCGCTGCCGAGGCAAGTGCGATCCCGGCGTTTGATGATTCTACGCTCGCCAACGCTTTCAAATATTCATTTCGAGCCTGATCAATTTCCGTTTGGGACACGGAAACACCAATTTTCGTAAAGCGGTCGAAGTCGGATTTCGCAAAGTTCAGCTGCGAGTCGGAAGTTTCCCTGTCCGCCTTGGCCTGGGCCAATTGCGATTTCGACTGCTCCAGTCGGGCCTCGGCTTCTTTTTGCGAAGCGATTGCCTGGTCTAAAACGGCTTCGAAGGGCCGCCGATCGATAACAAATAGCAGGGAATCTTCCTCGACGTCCTGACCTTCCTCGAAATTGACGGACTCCAAATAACCGCTTACACGCGATCGAATTTCCACAAAATTTACGGCTTCGATACGGCCGGTGAATTCATTCCATTCAACGATCATTTTCGTTAGCGGCCTGGCCACGCTGACCGGTGATGGTGGCGGAACCGGTGGCTGGCCCGTTCGCTGGCGGTCGCATCCACAGGTCAATACCGCGAATATCAAGGTACAGGCAGTAAAACAATCCGAATTGCGCCTCATTGCTGAGTTCATGACTACCAGCATATTTCAGACTGCGCCAAAAGGGAAGGAAGGAGAACGTCGCACAACTCGCCGTTTCGTGTTGGGCAGCGTCCAGACTTGGAGAGCCGTGCGACATGAGCAGGGCGATTGCCCGATTTTCTCCAGTTTCCAAACCTAAAAAACTCAGATGATCAGCATGGCGTCGCCGTAGCTGAAGAATCGATACTGTTCGGCAATCGCTTCCTGATAGGCACGACGTATCAGACCGTCGCCGCCAAAGGTTCGTACCAGAACGATCAGTGTGCTGCGCGGCAGGTGAAAATTGGTCAGCAGGCCATCGGTGATTTGGAATTTGAAACCGGGTTTGATAAACAGTTCTGTTTCACCCTGCCAGGCGCTGAGTCGACCGTCAGTGGCAGCAGCTTCCATGATGCGGACACTCGTTGTGCCGACCGCGATGATCCGGCCGTTCTGCTTTCGGCATTCGTTGATTGTGTCGGCAGAGGATTGGGTGATCGAACCGGCTTCGGCATGCATGATATGCTGGTCGATGTTTTCGACGGCCAAGGGCCGGAAAGTTCCGAGACCGATGTGCAATGTTATCGGAGCAATCCTGATGCCGCGATCGATTACCCGTCTCAATAATGACTGGGTGAAATGCAGACCAGCGGTTGGCGCTGCTACGGCTCCGGCATGTTTTGCGAACACCGTCTGATAATTCTGCAGATCATCGTCGACCATGTTTCCACCCCGCACGTAGTGTGGCAAGGGAACACGCCCAACAAGTTCCAGCAATTGCATGGGCGACTTGCCAATGAGTTCTTCGTCATCGGTTTCGCCGAGATCGGTCTTCGGACGACCAATCCACTTGCCGTCATCGGATTTAGCTAGCATCGACAATTCAAACCGGAACCTTCCTTGGCGATCTTCGATCATTACCGATTCACCAGGTTGAATCTTGCCGCGGGTCTTGGCCAACATGCGCCAATGGCGTTTGTCCGAGTCGATAATCAACCCTTGCCATCGTCCACCGGTTCGGATACGTTTG
>JBGSXT010000586.1:0-3722 GCA_041751295.1 Mariniblastus sp. | reverse complement strand
AGTCTCCGCCCGGTGTGGTTTGCTGGTCATTGACATCACCAGCGGAGACGTGGTCGAGTGGATGCGGATGGAAGAGCCGATCCGGGAATTGTACGACGTGCTGATCCTGCCCGGTGTCCGCCGTCCGCGACTTGTCGGATTTAAAACGGACGAAATCCGCACGGTTGTCTGGTCCGATCTCGACTGTGTCGCCAGGTTGGGCAACAAAAATTAGATCATTGCCAGGATGCCTGTGCCGTTTGTTTGACGCCAAGTTGTATTTCCCGTTTTTGATCGATCCCTTTTTCCCTATAACGGGAAATGTATCCCTTCACAGGCTGTCCGAGTCGAGCAACGAAGGTGAACTGTTACTCTGGAAAGCGCCGACAAATGTAACGCTGTCAAGCCAATCATCGCTCCATCGCTTTTGCCATACGCTGGCCTGCCGGGATTGAGTCCGACGATCTCAGCGACTGCTTCGTTGTTTTGTTTTGCAAAAGCCAACAGGAAAATCGTTGCATGCTGGATCAACCGTACCCAGGCTGTACGACGGGCAATGGTCTCCTCCAGGATCGCGAACTGTTGAAAATACAAGCTCGACGCGCAAGCGAGTGGATTTGCCGCAAGTCATTCACTCGCTTGCGCGTCGAGCTTGTATTGCCTCAAATGTGGCGATGTCCAGCTAAGAAACCGGATTTCACCGTGTACCGAATCCGATCATGCGACCCAAATGACGAAAACCAACGATGTGTCGAGTAGAATCAATAGGCTGGCGCTGTCTAATGAGCGCAGCCAGCACGATGAAAAACTTCGAGAAATTATGGACACACAATCTTTCGAGTCGGGGGTTGATAGCTGAATGAGTATCGTCAAGGAAGTCTCAAAGAAAGTCATCCAGAATGTTGAGCGGGTGATTGTTGGCAAGCGGCAGGCGATTGTGTATTCGCTGGTCAACTGGTTCTGTGAGGGTCACTTTTTACTGGAAGACGTGCCCGGCGTAGCGAAAACGATGTTGGCTCGCGCGCTTGCTCAGAGCGTAGGTTGCGAGTTTAAACGAATTCAATGTACGCCAGATCTGTTGCCGTCCGATGTGACTGGCGCATCGATATTCAATCAGAAGACAACGGAATTCGAGTTTCGCAAAGGCCCACTGTTTGCCAATATTGTGCTGGCCGATGAAATCAATCGGACCACGCCTCGGACCCAGGCGGCTTTGCTGGAAGCGATGGCAGAAAGTCGCGTTACCATCGATGGAACGACTCATATACTGCAGGCTCCGTTTCTGGTGATTGCGACTCAGAATCCTGTCGATCACGAAGGAACATTTCCATTGCCGGAAGCGCAACTCGATCGGTTTCTGATGAAATTTTCGATTGGGTATCCGACTCTGGAAGATGAATTGACCATTCTCAATAACCTGCAAATGGGGCATCCAATCGAACGTCTGGAACCGGTCACAACTGCCAAGGAAATTGTGGCATGCCAACAACAGGTCCGCAGTGTTCATGTCGACCCGAAGGTTCGTAAATACATTCTACAACTGGTCCATCTGACTCGTCATCACGAGCATCTGGCTCTGGGTGGCAGTCCCCGTGCGTCCTTGGCACTGTTCCGAACGTGCCAGGCGATGGCGGCGATTCGCGGCCGGAATTTCGTTTTGCCGGATGATGTGAAAATGCTGGCCGAACAGGTCCTGTGCCATCGATTGATCCTGCATCCGGAAAGTCGACTGCGCCGGATCACGACGCGTCAAATCGTGGCGCAGCTGCTTTCCGAAATTGCGGTACCGGTGATTGGACATGAATAACGCAGACATCCGTTTTTCATTTGGCATTTTTTGGCGTCGTCACGGCAGGAGAAGCACCCGATGAAGTGGATGGCTGCTGCACTGGCTCTGCTTGTCATCGCGATCGCGTTTGATTTGGGATTGCTGGCCTACGCGATCTATGCGCTGGCGGCGATCCTGCTTGTGGCCAGCTCTTTCACCACGCAATGGGCGCAGAATGTCAGCATCGTTCGCACGATTTCCCGCAGGAACGCCAATGTCGGTGACACGGTGGATGTGGCGATTGAAATTGAAAATGGGGGCCGCTGGCCAATCACCTGGATGTTGGTGGAGGACCTGATTCCGGCCGGAGCAATGGCCCGCAACCAGCCGGCTCTGTCTTTTGCCGGAGATCGGATGGCCGTGTTGAAATTCGCCCAAGGCGAAAAGCATCGCATCGAATATCGCATGAAGTGCAATCGGCGAGGCTATTTTCAAATTGGGCCGACCGTGATTGAAACAGGGGACATGTTCGGATTCAATCGGAGGTATCGAGTCCTGTCCGAACCGTATTACCTGTTGGTTACTCCGCAAGTGGTGTCGCTGGGCGGCTACGACATTTCGTCCCGTCGACCGATCGGCGAAGTGATCATGACCAATCGGCTGTTTGAAGATCCGACACGCATTGCTGGCGTCCGCGAGTATCAGAGAGGAGACCCTTTGAATCGTATTCACTGGAAGAAAACGGCCAGTACCGGCCAATTGCAGTGCAAGATTTACGAGCCATCGTCGCTGGCCGGTGCGACAATTGTTCTCGATTTTCACGCCGAATCGTTCAATCCCAAACACGAACCGGTGCGCAGCGAGTTGGCGATCACGGCGGCGGCCAGCATTGCGTCGACGCTGGCCGAAATGGGACAACAGGTGGGACTGGTTTCCAATGGCAGGGACGCAGCGGATCGAATTCGTGAAGAAGGTTGGTTGGGAGACGATCGGACCCGCGATTTGGCCAAAGCCTCGGCGACAATGAAATCGGCGAGCGATCGACTGCGACCGGTGGTGGTTCCGACTCGCAGGAGTGCCGATCAATCGATTCACATCCTGCGGGCGCTGGCCCGGTTGGAGATCACCAATGGAATGACTTTGCCGACCTTGCTGGTCGAATCCGCCAGCCAATTGCCACGCGACGCGACGGTGATCGCGATCGTTTCCGAAATGAAACTGGAAACGGCAATTGCTTTGGGAAATTTGAAGAAGCAGGGTTATAGCGTGGTGGCCATTGTGAATACGTTTTCGGAAGATCGGTTCGTCCAAACGACCGGCCCGCTGCTGGCGGAAAAGATCGGAGCTCTGCACCTGAAAGACGAGAATTCGATTCGAACCATCTGCGAAAAACAGGCCTGTTAGGCTTTGTCGAGTCAGTTCCACCGCCAGTTTTCGAGTGCTCTTGCAAGTCCACCGCAACGGTGAGTCGGCGCCGGCGAATGATTGATGATGAATCTATATCAGAACCGGGAGGCCATCAAACGACTTCAAACAATTCCCTGAGATCGAGAATCGCGGATGGCAAGCAGCTTGGGGCCAGCGGGTTGGGTGCAACGGAGATCTTGATGTCTCTAAACATCCGGCCGTCGCTATCAGACATGGCATGAATGCGGGTTGCATTCACATCGACCACCCAATATTCTTTCACGCCCGCCGTTGCATAGATATCCGCTTTTTCCTGTAGGTCACCATCGCATCGAACTCTGCGCCCGTAATCTTCGCAATCGTGCTCATCCAACCTCCAACACAGTGAACCATTTGCGCCAAGTATACCCCACAACAGCACAAAAAACCAATTGTTCCGTGGCCTGAAACCACTCTGGGACGATGCGGCCGAGGGCAAACTCTCGATCGAAAAGCTGATTGACGTGATGGCGGTGCAGCAGCAGCGTAGGTGAAAAAAGGGTGAAAAAAGGACGAAAAAAGACGAAAA
>JBGSXT010000585.1:0-1897 GCA_041751295.1 Mariniblastus sp. | reverse complement strand
CAACCGCAATGCTGATTTCCGTTTCCGGGTTCCGTAGGCGATGAATCATATCCCGCCAATCGTCCAAATCGATCGAGCTGGCCTGCAGCTCCAATTTCTTGACAATCAACTTGTCCAAACCATGTTCCACCAGACTGAGTGGGACTTCATAGATCGAGAAGTCCTTGTCTCGCTCTTCGATGACCGAATCGGCAGGCACATTGCAGAACAATGCAATTTTTTCCCGATCTTCCTTGGGCAGCTCGCGTTCCGTCCGGCAAATCAGGATATCCGGCTGAATTCCGATTTGTCGCAGCTGCCCAACTGAATGCTGCGTCGGTTTGGTTTTCAACTCGGCAGCTGCTTTCAAATACGGCACCAGAGTCAAGTGGATGTACAAACAGTTCTCTTTACCGACATCCAGGGAAAACTGCCGAATCGCTTCCAGAAAAGGCTGACTCTCAATATCCCCCACCGTACCGCCGATTTCCGTGATGATCACATCGGTTTCTTCGTCGGCCAATTTGGAAATGCAGTTTTTGATTTCATTGGTGATGTGCGGAATCACTTGAACCGTTTTCCCCAAAAACTCGCCACGCCGTTCCTTTTCAATCACCCGCAAGTAAATCTGTCCCGTGGTGTAATTTGAATCCCGTGTGAGTTCGCTGTTGGTGAATCGTTCGTAATGTCCCAGATCAAGATCGGTCTCGCTGCCATCATCCAAAACATAGACTTCGCCATGCTGGTAGGGACTCATCGTTCCCGGATCGACATTGATGTAAGGATCCAGTTTCTGCATTCGGACCTTCAGCCCTCGACGCTCCAGCAACATGCCAATGGATGCACTGGTCAACCCTTTGCCCAATGAGCTGACCACTCCGCCGGTTACAAAAATGTATTTTGTCATGCCATTATTTTAGCGGTTCAGGTAACGATTGACAAACCGCAGATAGTCGTCCGGCGTGTCGATTCCCGAAGTGGCCTGGTCGACGATCTCGACCAACACGTCGTAACCGTGGTGCAGGAAACGCAATTGCTCGAGCGATTCGATCTTTTCGGCATTCGATCGCGGCAGTTCAGGAATCCTCAGCAGAAATTCCCGGCGATAGGCGTAGATGCCGATATGCTGGAAAAAAATCACTGGTGCTGCCGCGATTGGATCTGGCGCTGCCTTGGTTGACGACGACCGCAAATGTCCCTGCAAAAAATACTCGTCGACCCAGCCTTCGTCGCGCGGCGCTGGAATCGGGCTGCGGCTGAAATACAGGGCTTTGCCCGACCGGTCAAACACGACTTTGACACAAGACGAATCAAAAAGTTGTTGTCGCGAAAGGATCGGAGTTGCCAACGTCGCAACCGGCACCGATTTGTGTTGGATCAGCGATTCGATCAGTCGGTCAATCGCTGCGCCTTCAATTTCCGGCTCGTCACCCTGGACGTTGACGATCAATTCGGCGTCAATCGTTGCCGCTGCTTCGGCCACCCGGTCGGAACCACTTTGATGGTGGACGGCTGTCATGACCGCTTCGCCTCCGAAACTCCGGACCACCGTCGCGATTTCTTCGGAATCCGTTGCCACAATCACCCGCTGTGCAAGTCGGCTTTGCGAAGATGCAATGAACGCATGTTCAATCAACGTTTTGCCTGTTTGTTCAAGCAGCAACTTCCTCGGAAGCCGGGTTGATTCAAGTCGAGCAGGGATAATGATGACAGTCTTCAAGATCAGTTCGGCATTCGCTCAATCAGTATCGGTAACGATACACGATAGACAATTAAACCGATCATCAACAGCGGGATCGTCAGGAACCCGAACAGGATTCCGATCAGGACATGATTGCTTTCACCCATCAACAATAAATCACGGGAAACCAACAGCAACGGACTGGCTGGATTGACCCAATTTAATAAAGAACCGGGA
>JBGSXT010000584.1:0-2464 GCA_041751295.1 Mariniblastus sp. | reverse complement strand
GTCGCTGGAGAAGTGCAGGGCGCTGACCGGCTGCAGGTGAAGTTGCAGCGAATGTTCCAATCCGTTGTCCGTAAGGTCATAAACGCGAATCGCGCCATTGCCATGCCCGGTCGCCAGTCGTTTGACGTCTGGAGATATCGCGATTGAACCGACATCGGGTTGGCCATTGATTTCGAAAAGTTGGCGCGCATGTTCTGAGCCTGCATTCCACCCGACAAGCCGCCCATCGAGTTGATCGACTTGAACAAAAAACGGTTGGTTGCCAAATTCGGAAAAATGGGTGGTCCGGTGGACGGTGTACAGTTCGGGCACCATTGGAGTCAGCGCTTGGCGATCATCCGATACGGCGAACAGCCCAGCATTTGCGCTGATCACAAACAATTGATCGCCATGAGAGAGGACTCTCGACTGCCGGATGTCATCGAATTCGAGGTGCTCGTGCGACAAAATCGACGCGTCATCAAATTTGATTTTTGCGAATTGGTCAAACGAGGTGACGACAACGTCGTTGGAATCGGGTGCAAAACAAATGGCCAGTGGCTCTTGTTCGCATGGGACGAATCGGGCAAGGGACAGGTTTCGACCGGAAGTATTTTTGTCGTCCAATTTGATTTTGTTCAGGTCTTCGATAAACAATTGACCGTTGATCAGGCCAACGACAAGTTTCGAGCCGTCGTCCGACAGTTCCAGACAATTCACCCGACTGCCGCGATAGCAGAATTCCAGATGCGATTGCCGCGATTCTGGAACCTCAGGCTTGACGAGTTGCAGCGTCCCGGCATCCCATTTGTGGATTCTCGCGGCACCACCGTTGACGATGCTGCCGGGCGCGTCAATCGTCGGCATTTGGCTGCTGCTCGATTCACAAACCGCTGCGAACAGATAGTCACCGCTTTCGGCGATGGCAATGTTATCAATATCCCAACGAGGGTCGTGAAATTCCAGCGATTTGCCGGTCTCGAGATCCCAGCGAACCACGCGTCCATCATAACCGACGGAGAAGATGACATTCCTGTCCGGATGAAATGCGATATCACGAACGATCTCCTGATGTCATTGAGCGTTGAAACCAAACTCCAATCAGACGCATTCCAGACCTTGAGACGCATTCCAGACCTTGATGGAATTGTCCCAACTGCCCGTTGCCAACATTCGACCATCCGGCGAGAACTTGGCGGCTACCAACAATTTGCTGTGCAAGCCAGTGAAATTCTTTCGATCAATTAGCTGATCGTTCAACCGGTCCCAGACCAAAAAATCGTTTTCAAAAACATTCGACCAAACGACAAATCGACCGTTGGGCGAAATGTCAAAGCCGTACATCCAGTTCTTTTCCTCGAATTCCAAGTCAGGTCCAAGTCGAAAACACTCAAGACTGACGGCCGGTTCTTCATGCAGAATCTTCCATTCAATCACTGAATTGGGCGCTATTCCTGAGACCAGAATTGACTCTGAATCATCAATTGCAATCCTCGCAAAACCGCGTTTTTCATGGATCGGATTGGAATATTCGTTAACTACCTCAAAATTTTCAAGATCGTAAATCAGCAGTTTATCCATCGCGATAATCGCGGTTCTGTTGTCACGCAAAATTACGGCGCTGCCGCAATAGCCATAAATTTTGGATTGGTGCAGCAGGTTTCCAGATTGAGCATCGAAGACATAGATTCTTTTGTCCCGGCCACAGGCGATCATCGTTTTTTCATCGGGAGAAATCGCCAGGGAAAGGACCGATGATTCCAGCCCTGCAAACGCCAACCGTTCACTATTGATCAACTGATTCAAACAAAACCACTCGAAACCTCGAACGTCGTTCGCATCGTTCCCGATGGGCAAATACCTGTCCAGTATCTCACGCCCCACTTGAGTCCGACCGGAATCGACTGCCGACATGACGGCATTCATGTCGTTGGCATATTGCGATTGCTCGATTCGAAGCTGTTTGACGCGGGCAACGCTTGACGCCTTCAACGCTTGAACCCCGGCAAATGCTGCCAGCAACAACAGACAACCACAGATCGCCGTTGCGGCCGCCAATTTCGGGTTCCGTTTGACGCTCATCCAAATCCGTCGAGGGACACCGAGTGGTCGTGCGGCGACCGGCTCACCGTTGAGGAACCGCCTCAAGTCATCGACCAGTTCCGCCGCCGACTGATAACGATCGCTCGGCTCTTTGGCGATCGATTTCAGGACGACGGTTTGCAGATCGAGCGGCAACAACGGCTGAAGTATTCTGGGCGGCGCCGGACTTTCCTCACAGATTTTTTGCAGAATCTGAGCACGGCTGTCTCCGTCAAACGGAATCCGCAACGTCAGCAATTCGTACAGGGTAATTCCCAACGAATAGATATCGGAGCGGAAATCGACGATGCCCTGTTTGCCGGCGGCCTGTTCCGGGCTCATGTAGCAGAGCGTTCCGATCACATCGCCGGTCATGGTCATTTCGTTGCCATTGTCAATTCTG
>JBGSXT010000583.1:0-3009 GCA_041751295.1 Mariniblastus sp. | reverse complement strand
CGTTGACCGGAAACGTTACTTGGCTTTGCAGGCCGCCGGAATCGTCATTCGAGGCAACCAGCGTAAAATTGCCGAAACCATTAAAAGAATCCGTATAAACGTGAAGGACGGTATCATAGTCGCTGCCGAACGTGTCGATGGTCACTATCCCATCGACTGGAGCAAGAAAATACCACCAAACCGTCTTGCCAGTGGTACCCAGATCCTGCTCCAACGGTTGCGTCGTGGCGTTGATATTGTTTCCCGACTCTGCAATGGGGAAAGCAATCCCCGAGCCAGGCGTGAGATAGTCATCGTTAAAAGGTTGTCCAAAAGCACTGTGGGGGACCACAAAGCTGTATAACAATAGAAGGGCTTCACAGAATACGAGTATCGGGTGTAGTGCGCGTTTCATTTGCATGTTCTTTGTTTTGGGAAACGATTTTGGAACGACTGGGGCGTAAATTTTTCCGCCATGAACTAATTGCCTTCCAATCCGCAAACGCACAGGAAGTTTGAATTTCGCAGAATTATCCTCTCGGTCCCAATCTGCTCTAATCTCCGCTATTCTGAATCTGCGAGGATCAGTGCAGATCAGTGTTCCCAAATTCTTCCGTTCGAGAACGGTTACACAAAAATGGCCGCCCGAACACGGGCGGCCTACCGGAGTAGTATGACTCGTTCCATCGAGGATTTTATCCCGTCAAAATTGCAACCAACGGAGCAATGATGAAAATCGTTTAAGAAAAACTGCCGCTTAGCCTGTCAGGGCGTCAACGAATAATGCGACATCCAGCAAGCTGACCACACCGTCCTGATTCATGTCGGCGTTTTCGATATAACACCCGCTCGTTATCGCATTGACGAATGGTGACACGTCCAGGAGACTCACAATCCCGTCCAGATTGACGTCGCCCAACAAAAATGGTGCGTCACCAATCAGAACTACATTGTCAAGGAGACAAATGAAATTATTCGCAGCACTGCCGTTGAAAAAAGCAATTGTCGTAACGCTGTTTTGGGCCGTGAATGGCACGGTAAACTGCAGCCAATCGACCATGTCGGTCGGAGCGGTCGGATTGGTATAGCCGGTCTGTGCCCCGCCATCGATGCTGAGGTCTACAGTACTTGCAAAGTAAAGACCGCCGTCTGTTACCGAACCTACATAAAAACTCAACAGATAGTCCGCACCAACGGTCGTCGTAACATTTTGTACTACGCCGTTGTTCGGGTTATTATTTTGTTGTCCCGCGAGGTCCATTAACTGATTTCCATCCTGGGCCGTAAAATTAAACCCGATCACTTGCTGATTATCCAATATCGCTACGCTGACTCCGACAACCTCCCAACCAGGGATCATCGTCGATCCCGCGTCAAAGCTGGCGAAAGGGCCATCTATATCAGGCGATTCGAACGAGCCATTGACGATCAAGTCTCCAAATAGTGGTGTGCTGGTCAATACGATCATCAATACAAGTGTCGGGTGTAGTGCGCGTTTCATTTGCATCCTCTTTGTTTTGTAAAAAGATTCTGGAAAAACTGGGGCGTAGATTGTTCCGCCAAGAACTAATTGCGTTCCCTTCCTCAATCGCACACGAGTTTCGAAATTCGCAGAATTTTTTCGCTGCTTCCTTCCGCGGCGCCCGCCGAAACCGACGTATTCGAAGCCGTTTTGACCGTTGACTTTCTTTCCAATAGTTCCAATTTGCCCTCGTTCTGCCCCGATTATCCAGACTCATTACATCCCTTGCTCAGCATGGATGGCGTTGGGTCGGAGAAGCGGCTGCCATCATTCTGAAAAATTATTTTGGAAAAATGTGCGATTGACGCATGGATCGCAATTAGTCGATAAGCGTAGGCGGCACTTGGCGCGTCCCAGTTATTCGAAAATTTGCTGAATTCAAGGGTGAGAATGCGATGTTGACCACGAAACTGTGTTATTGTCTACATGCGGAGCACATTTCAGCCCGAATCGGAACACCGATGAAACGCCGGCGCCGGTGGCTGACTCTCGGAGTCGCCCTGCTCGCCGGAATCCTCGGCAGTGCCGCGCCCGCACAGGCGGACATTTATCTCAGCAATCCGATAATATCCGTTGCGTTGGGACCCACGATGCCACCGGAGCCCTTTGCAAATCGAACTACTGCGGACTCGTTGGCCAGTATTATTGATGCTTTGACGGCGACCTCATCTGAATTACATTTACAAACAACGCACGTATGGGTATCCGGATCCACGCTCGAAATCGATTTCGATCTTAGCGCAGAATACAATCTGTCTGCATTCCATTTCTGGAATTACCATACTGAATCTTTTGACGTAGACGACGTCGACCTCCGATTCTTTGATTCTTCGGGAACCTTCCTGGGGACAATTGAAAATTTGTCTCCGGCACTTGGGAACGATACGGGCATGGACTCAAGGGCATGGCCTCAACGCCAATCTTTGCCCACAACTTTGACTTGGAATTTCCATCCAACATCCGCTACATTAACGCCGTACTCGCCAGTACAAAAAATGAAGTCGATTTCAATAACATCGGCTTTTCTGGTAAGCTATCCACTATTCCTGGCGATGTCAAAGGCGACGCCGCCGTCAACCTGCTCGATGTCACTCCGTTTGTGAACCTTTTAAACGGCTAGTCTGAGAGTGCATTTTTTTCTTTTTTCAAACTTATGGAGCGCAGTCATGTTCGGGATTTTAACCGTCAACGTTCAAAAATGCTGTTTGACCCTATTCGCAGTTATTCTACCAATGGTATGGGTTACAGCTGCATTCGCCGCTGATGTCGTCGTGGTTAGCAATCTAGCGGAGCCTTTTCGCGACAACACGCCCATCGGTAACCAACCGGATTTTTTTTGGGCGGCGCAGTCGTTTCTGCCCAACGGTGCCAACTCACCGGAAGTATTCGCCGAACTGCGCGGCGCAGACATCAATGGTCAAATCGACCAGACCCCGGCAGGGCTGTTAACCACACTGACATCGCCGGATATGTCCGGTCGGACGGACATTCGCACGTTTTTTCCGGAC
>JBGSXT010000582.1:0-5044 GCA_041751295.1 Mariniblastus sp. | reverse complement strand
TTTTTCCACACCAGCTGGCTTGTCGACGATCAGTCCCAGTTCTGCCATGTGAGTCGGATCCACGCTGCTGGGAGCCTGTGTCATCAGATCCGAAGCCCGTTGAGTTTTCGGAAACGTGATGCAATCGCGGATATTGTCGAGTCCAGCAAATAGCATCACGAGGCGGTCGATTCCCAATGCAATGCCGCCGTGGGGGGGTGCCCCGTAAGTCAAAGCGTCCAGTAGAAATCCGAAACGATGTCGCGCGGACTCCTCGTCCATGCCCAGCAGGCCAAACACCATTCGCTGAACCGTGCTGTCGTGAATACGAATCGTACCGCCACCCGCTTCATTACCGTTGATAATCAGATCGTAAGCTTTCGCCCGCGCCGTTTTCGGAGTCTCCGACAGGGTTGCCAGATCTTCGTCACGAGGCGCTGTGAACGGATGGTGCATTGCAACCCAGCGTTTTTCTTCTTCGTCGTAGTCGAACATTGGAAACTCCACGACCCAGGAGAAATTCATTTCCTTCGGATCGAACAGCTTCAATTCTGCGCCCAACGTTTTTCGCAAACCATGTAGTGCCTTGCAACTGACTCCCCATGAATCAGCGATAAACAAGAGCATGTCGCCGGGCGCGGCATTCATTCGGGCCCTGATCTCGGCCAAGTGGGCGGGTGTAAAATTCTTTGCGATTGGAGACGCGAGCTGGCCATCGGCTTCAACTTTGAACCAGGCCAATCCCTTGGCGAAAAAATCTTCCTGCACGTAGGCCGTCAATTCATCGATCCGTTTTCGCGAATACCGGTCCGCCGCGCCGACGGCGTTGATGCCACGAACAAAGTTTCCCGATTCGGCCACGCTGCGGAAAACACGAAACTCGACTTTTGCAGCAATGTCGGTACAGTCGATGATTTCCATGCCGAATCGCAAATCGGGAGCGTCATGTCCGAACCGGGTCAGGGCTGCGTCGTAGGTCATTCGAGGGAGTGGAATTTGGATGTCCAATCCCAATATCTCTTTTGCCAGTTTTTGCATCAGACCATCAATCACGCCGATCACATCATCCGACTCGACAAACGACATTTCCATATCGAGCTGCGTGAACTCCGGTTGCCGGTCGGCACGCAAATCTTCGTCACGAAAACACCGCGCCACCTGAACGTAGCGATCGTAGCCGGCGATCATCATCAATTGCTTATAAATTTGCGGTGATTGCGGCAGAGCATAGAATTCCCCTTTGTGAACGCGACTGGGGACCAGGTAATCCCGTGCCCCTTCGGGCGTGCTGCGGCCGAGGATCGGTGTTTCGATATCAAGAAATCCGTTCTGATCAAAGTAATCGCGGATCGACTTCGTGATCCTGCTCCTCAGATACATCGACTGCTGCATTTGGGGCCGACGCAAGTCGAGATAGCGGTATTTCAACCGCAGGTCCTCGTTGGGCAATTCGGTTTGAGACGGTAGAAATGGAGGCGTTTTACTGGCATTCAGGATTTTCAATTGTTGGGTAGCGATTTCTATTTCGCCCGTGACAAATTTCGCGTTCTCTTGACCAGTCGGGCGCAACAATACTCGACCAGTGATTTGAACCACATACTCACGCCGCAGTTTTTCGACGATTTGCAGAACCTCCGGGTCGCTTTGCGAGTTCACAACGACCTGAGTTTTTCCGTAGCGGTCGCGAATGTCAATGAATTTTCCCTGACCCAGGTCGCGCACGGTCTCGACCCAGCCGCAGATCGTTACGATTTCGTCTTTGTTCAATTTGGTGAGTTCACCGCAGGTATGCGTTCGAAGCACAATAGTTCCTTGATTTCTTCGTTTGTTGGAAATGAAGCTGCAGAATTGGAATTGACACATTCAATTTTGGATCGGTCCAATATCGCAATAATCGGCGTCCTGTTAAAGCGTACACAGACACAAATTCTGACGCTTTGCTTGCAGTTTGTGCGGTCGATTTCCTTTTAGTCGACCGGCACATGAAAAAATCGCCGTACAGAAAAACTGACACTTGCCGCTCGACTTGCAACCAGTTGGAGGAGCCGGCAACCCAATCCGTCCAACTAACTCGCTGCGAGTTTAATTTCAAAATCGGCAATCACGGGCAGATGATCGGATGCCTGTCGGGAGACCGTGGTGCGACCTGCGAAACTCGCCTGCAATTCCAGATCGCCGCGATAATAGATTGCATCGAGATTCCGAACTGGCAGCACGGCCGGGAATGTCTTGGCCCTGCCAACGGCACAGCGGAATCCAACCGGAAACATCAACTTGCGCCCCAATGACGACCAGATATCGTTGAAATCGCCGCCAATGATGGCCGGGGTATCGTGATGAAGATGGGTGATGCTCGCGCAGGCCAGTAACCGTCGGATTTGCATCGAACGTTCAAAACCCGACAGTCCAAGGTGGGTATTGCATAGTAGAAGCGAACGGCTATGACCATCAATTTCAATCTGAACTTTTGCGATCAACGCCCGACGCCGCTTCTTCAGCGGGATTTTCAGGTTGACGTCATGCGTTTCGGAAATCGGAAAACGGCTCAGGATGGCATTGCCGTAATGGCCGACTCGCAGCTGGACATTCCGCTGAAAGGCCCGATACCCGAAATTCAATGCCTTCGCCAGCTTGTCAACCTGGCAGTCGGCTCTGGATCGGCGGACGCCATCGTCAACCTCCTGCAGCATCGCAATATCCGGTTGGTAGTGATCGATGACGTTCACGATTCGATCCAAATCGTATCGCCGATCGACGCCGCCAATTCCCTTATGAATGTTGTAGGTCATCACGCGGATGACCATGGAACGACGTTTGGGCATTTTGTTCTTGGCCGGTGTGAAACGCTTTTATTCAGCTTGTCTCGCAACAATGTCGCGTTGGCGATCGGAAGGCGACACGTTCCCAATCGTCAATTATGGATGATGATTCGCCAGTTGCTCCAAGTCAAAGAACTCGGCATTCGGCAATCCGCGATATCGTTCCGGGTGGCAGGTCAGTAACACGATCTGGAACCGTTCAGCCGCTTCGTCGAGCAGGGTCGCGATGCGGACGAGGCGGGACGTGTCGGTGTATGTGAATACATCGTCGAGAACGACCAGCTGGCGACCTTCCGGGAAAGCGACTTCGGCCAAGGCCATGCGGACCGCAAAATGGACCTGCTCCTGTTCGCCCCCGGAAATCTGATCCAGTGCGACAGCCACATCGTTGGCGCGAGGGTCAATTCCGGTGGGCAACAGTGTTTCGCCAAACTGAACACCTTCAAAACGGGAACCGGCAATGCGCTGCAGGATAATATTGGCGCGCAAACGAATCGGCTCAATCAGGTCCCGCACCGCATCACTCTTTTGACGGGAGACGGTTTGATGCAACAAGGCAATGGCGTCAATCTCCAATCGGTGACGTTTAATTTCTTCTTCCAGCCGGGAGATCAATTCTTCCGCGGCAACCAGCGACGAATAGGGCGCTTCGGAAATGATCTGGTCCAATCGCCCGGATTCGTTGCTCAGCTTTCGTACCGCGTCATCCGCGACATTACGGATAGCCGACTGTCGAGCTTCCAACATCGCCAACGATGGCGACGGATCGCCACCCAATTCCTGAATCTGTTTTTCGACCGCGGCCAATTTGCCTTGCGCGGTGTCCCGTTCCAGGGCAATCGTGGTGAGTTTCTCACGCCGCAGTCTGTCGTCCAAACCATCGTCACGATTCGATTTCAGCTGGTTATCGAGCACGGCAATCCGGGAATCGAAATTTGCAATTTCAGATTTGAGATTCTCCGTTTTCGTCAATGCTCGATGCAGTGTCTTCTGCGTTTGATCCGCCGCCAACTCTGATTTCCCGATTTCGCTATCGAGGCGATTCACGGCGTCTTCAGCTTGTCGCGATAAATCAGCCTGCACCGGTGGCGCTTCTTGCCACTCAGCATGATTACGATGAATTTCGTCGAGCGTGTTTCGGGCATGCAAATGATCCGCTCGCAGCTGTTCGACGCTGCCACCATCGAGCAGTGTCTGGAGTTTGACCGCCGCCTGCGCGATCTGCTGATCCAGCTCATCGGCTCGAGCGTGCAATGCCTCAAGCGCAGCGATGTCACAAGTACCATACCCGCCTGTCAATTCATCGAGAGTCTCTTTTGCCGACTCCCACTCCCCTCGCAGTTCCTCAAAATCGCCGATAGGTCCCGTGGCCCGGAACTGGCCAATGAATGGAATGCGGAACCCGACATCGGGCGTCCCTTTGATTTCAACTGAATCGGATTCGGCGAGACTTTTCGTTCCAACGACTTCAGCCTGCGTAATTTCAATTTGCAAGTCGGATTCTAGCTGAATCGTTACCGTAACCAGCGCCCCGTCCAACTTCAAACGCGTGTCATCCCGTTGGCGGGCAATTTTCATGATCTTCTTCAGCGCTTTTTTGTCAGGAGCGACGATGGTTGATCGAACTTGACGAAGGCTGTCAATCTCGGTCCCGGCGGCGTCAATTTGCTTCAACTGTTTTTCCAGCTCCAGACAATTATGTTGGTTGCGTGAGTAACGCTCAGCCAGTTGGGCTAATTGGCGGAGCGCAGCGACCTCGCTCCGTTGGCCACGAATTTCCCGAAGCGATTCTTCCGCCTTCTTTGCTTCGGCCTGTTGACCGTCGACCAGCTTTTCCTGAACGGGCAAGTCGTCACGCAACTGAGTCAATTTACCGGCGATCGAATTGAGTTCGTCGTCCGCTGCCTGAATGGATTTGATTCGCTCACTCAGACTTCGGTAACGTTCCTCAGCCGCTGACATCTCCAACTGATATTGCTTCTGCTGGCCGACAAGCTTTTGGTAGGCCATTGCCAGCTCACGGGCTTTTGTCAGCGCTGCGATCAATTCCTGCTCGTCGAGACGGGCCGTTGCCGATTGCCTATGCAGGTCCTCAATGCGGCGACTGGCATCGTCGAACTCCTGCAAACGTTGTTGGAATTTGGCACGATCAGTTTGAGCCACGACCAATTGCGATTCTAGCACGACGATTGCCGGTTCCGACGCTCCCTTTTTTAACTTGCCCGTGGCGGTAAAGAATTGCCCAT
>JBGSXT010000581.1:0-10620 GCA_041751295.1 Mariniblastus sp. | reverse complement strand
ATTGCCAATCGGCGAACAGCAAACCATCAGCTCGCCGTTCATTGTGGCCTATATGACGCAAATGCTGGATCCCCAGCCGTCCGACAAAGTGCTGGAGATTGGTACGGGCAGCGGATACCAGGCAGCCATCCTGAGTCCACTGGTAAAGGAAGTCTATTCGATTGAGATTGTTGAATCGCTTGGCCGTCGCGCCGAAAGCACGCTGAAGAAACTAGGTTACAAAAATGTATTCACGAAAATCGGGGATGGATATAAAGGCTGGCCGGAACATGCGCCATTCGACAAAATCATTGTGACCTGCTCGCCCGAAGAGATTCCGGAACCGCTGGTCGAGCAGTTGGTGGAAGGGGGCATGATTGTCGTTCCCGTCGGTGAGCGGCATCAACAGACGCTGTACCTGATGAAAAAAGTCGAAGGCAAAATGGTGGCGGAAGCTTTGCAGCCGACTCTGTTTGTACCCATGACAGGTCGTGCAGAAGAAAAACGGACGGTGTTGCCCGATCCAACCAAACCTGAACTGCTCAATGGTGATTTCGAAGAAGGACTGGACAAAGAGGGCTTTGTCAAAGGTTGGTATTACGAACGCCGGCTGGAATGGAAAGAAGGCGTTTTAGCTCCGGGCGGAATGCATTATGTGGAATTCACGAATGACGTGCCTGGTCAGCACGCCCACTTGATGCAAGGTTTTTCGATCGATGGCCGAAAAGTCGCCAAACTGAAACTGCAGGCCTCGATATCGTGTGAAAGTGTCACCAAAGGGCCGCACGATGATTCACTCCCTCATGTGGCGATCACGTTTTACGATGAAGAACGCCGAGACTTAAACACGTTTATCATCGGCCCGATGAAAGGTTCTTTAACCTGGCAGAATCGAAGTCTGGTGATTCGCGTGCCCATCGCTGCACGGGAGGCAATTGTGCGAATTGGACTGTTTGGAGCGACTGGAACCGCCTCGTTTGACCGAATCAGCGTCAAGGCCATTGATTAGATTCAGCCCAAACGTTCAAATTTACCCAAACGTCTTGAATTGCCAAAACTGGCTGGTATTCTAAGACGGTGGTTTTAGGATTCCCGATTTGGTTGCGGCAGTTCACGAAGATTGCCGCCTGTTTTTTGATTTGGAGAAAATTCGATGAAATTTAGTTGTTGGACCCGGCAACTTGCATTTGTCGCGATCGCCGTCGCGATATTTACGATAGGAAACGATTCTTGTGTCGCCCAAGGCGGAGGATCATGGGGTGGTTCCTGGGGTGGCGGATCTGGCGGCAGCATGGGTTCGGCCGGCGGGAGCTGGGGTGGTCAACGCGTGTTCAGAACGCCGGTTCGGAGTTTCTTCGCGCACCATCAACCCGCTCGTCGATTATTTGGCGGATTTGGCTCACAGGGTTCCGCTGGTGGCAGTGCTGGTTTCGCCAGTGCCGGAAACGGCAGTGTTGGATTCAGTTCCGCTGGTTCGATGGGTTCCGCTGGTTCGGTAGGTTCCGGGTCAGCAGGTGGCTTTGGGTCAGCAGGCTATCAGTACTATTCAGGCGGTGGCTATGCGTCGGGTGGATCGGCTGGCTTTGTCAGCGCTCCGACCAGCAACTTCAGCGTTGGCGCGACATTTCCATCGGCTGCCGATTGCAGTGATTGCTTTGTCGGCACATCGAACGGACTACAACATGGAGCGGTTTCAAATTCGTCCGCGCCGATCCCTTACAGTGAAACCGGATACTTTGGTGGTGACGCTGGCGTGATCAACAATTCGGGAGTGGTACCTGCCGAACAGTATTACGATTCCAGTGGCAACGTGATTCCCAATGCAGGTTCTACGTTGGAGAGCGGCAATTCGAGCGGCTTGGAAAAACCGCCAACACCCGAACCTGCCAAAAATGGTGAGACGACAACCATCTTCCGCCAGGATGGAGCAGCGATCTTGAACGTTGCTGTTCCCGTTAATGCGAAGGTGCTGATCAACAATCGTTTAACAACAACGGGCGGTTCGTCGCGCAGCTTCGTTTCGCGCCATTTGCAAGCCGGTCGAGATTACTCTTTCGAGGTCGAAGCGATTGTCGAGCGTGATGGCAGGGATGTTACCTTACAACAGCAGGTTGTGATGCGAGCGGGTCGTTCCCAGTCAGTCAATTTCGATTTTGACAGCCCGGTCCTGACCCAAGTGACGCTCAAAGTTCCGGAAAACGCCAGTATCAAGCTGTGTGGCAACGATACAACCGTTTCCGGGTCTGTTCGCAACTTCAAAACACGGCTGATGCCTGGTCAGGTTTGGGAAAATTATGACATTGATGTCAGCTACGAAAAAGATGGCCAGATTGTTGCCAAACGGCAGACGATCACCATCGAGGCTGGCCAAAAATACATCGTTGATTTCGAATTCGGAAAAGACCTGTACGTGTCCAAATAGACTTCCGGTACTCAACGGGCAATAGAAACAACTCTTCGTGGGTAACTGCGAAGAGTTTTTTTGTGGAGCCGTTTTAGGCGATCGGCAAGCGTCAGTTTACCTGTAAGCCGAAATGCTGATTCGTCCTTGAGTTGTATCGGACGAATTAGCAATTCGCCCTACAGGTGTAGTTTCATATACCGATCGCTTGAGCCGGTTATTTCTGCTATTGACCGCCACGAAAATCTCTGTTGAATTGATTGTTGTGCCCAGCACTCGATTACGGCTGATCCTGTCAGCGTGCCGTGAAATGACAGCACGTTTATCCCCGGCAAACTTTATCTGTAAACAACCTACAGGCTAATTAATGAACAAGACGACTGAAACAACGCGCAGCCAGGAACTGTACGAAGAGGCTTGCCAAGTCCTGCCAGGAGGGGTCAGCCGCAATACGATTTTTCGCCGACCTTATCCGGATTACGCCGATTATGGGAGCGGATGTTTCGTGACCGATGTTCAGGGGATCCAGCGCGTCGATTTCGCCAACAACATGTGCTCGCTGATTCACGGCCATGCGAATCCGGCGATTGTCCGCGCCGTCACTCAGCAACTGGAGCGAGGCACATCGTTTACGCTGGCGACGGAAGTTGAATTGCGATTTGCCCAGCAGCTGTGCAGCCGATCGCCCGGTTTCGACAAAATCCGGTTTATGAATTCCGGGACGGAAGCGGTCATGGCGGCGATCAAGGCAGCGCGGGCTTACAACGGCAAACCGATGATTGCCAAAACGGAAGGTGCCTATCACGGAACATACGATTACGCCGAAGTCAGTCAACAATCCGGACCATCCAATTGGGGCGATGCAGCCCATCCCAATGCGACGCCGGTGTCACTGGGCACGCCGACGGGCGCGCTGGACGACGTCGTCGTTTACCCATTTAACGATATCGATCGGACGCTCGCGCTGTTGGATCGAAACGCCCGCCAATTGGCCTGTGTGATCGTCGACCCGCTGCCGCATCGCGTCGGATTCATCCCGGCCAGCAACGAATTCGTCGATGCGCTGCGAACCTGGACAACGGAAAATGATTGCCTGCTGGTGTTTGATGAAGTCATCACTTACCGGCTGGGTTTCAGCGGAGCGCAGGAACATTACGGAGTCGAAGCCGATTTGACATCGTTGGGAAAGATCATTGGCGGCGGTTTTCCGGTCGGTGCATTGGCTGGCAAAAACGAATTCATGGCCACGCTGGATCCGACACAGAAAATCATTCCATTCCCGCACTCGGGAACTTTTTCCGCTAACCCAATTACGATGACGGCAGGCAAAGCGGCTATGGAAGCTTTCGACCGGGAAGCCGTCAATAAATTGAATGCATTGGGTGTTCGGGCTCGTGAGTTAATCAATGAAGCAATTTCCAACTCGGGCGCCGTCGCAAGTGTGACCGGAGCTGGATCGCTGTTTCGGATTCATCTGAAAGAGCAACCGCCGACGGACTATCGCAGCGCGTATCAGGATGCTGTCGGCGCGGCCCGCACCCACCAACTGGTCAATTATCTATATGACAACGGATTCATGATGATGCACACCTGTTCCGGAGCACTGTCCACCGCCATGACCGACCGTGAAATCGAACAATTCGCCGAAACGCTCGAATCCGGATTGCGTCAGATTTGATTCCGGACCGATTGGGCTGTCTGCACTGGAGTTGAATCAGCTTGAATATGAATGATCGACCCGTGCCGGCAGATGCGAGCCAGTCCGCAGAACAACAGCGATTTGAATACGTTGATCAGTTCCGTGGCTTCATCGTGATTCTGATGCTGGTTGACCACTGTTCCTTTTACTTCAATTCCAGCTGGCGGGATTTCGATCCGTTCGAGCCGGTTTTTACCTCTTCGGGTCAAGCCGCATTGCGGTATGCAAGCTATCTGTGCG
Organism: Mariniblastus sp.; assembly: GCA_041751295.1. Lineage (GTDB taxonomy): Bacteria > Planctomycetota > Planctomycetia > Pirellulales > Pirellulaceae > Mariniblastus. The sequence goes on along the minus strand of JBGSXT010000581.1, from coordinate 6,301 downwards.
CTCCGGGTTTTCTGATCATCTCCGGTTCGATGATCTGGCTGTCGTACCACAACCGGCTAAAGAACGGCTTCGCTCCGTGGGCAATCCGCTGGCAAATCATTCAACGGGGATTGTTTCTGGTTTTGTTGCAGATCATCTGGGTGAATTCTGCTTGGGGTGGTTTTCGCGCTTTCAAACCATGGCATTTCGGGATCATCGGCTGTATCGGAATTTCCATGATTTTGCTCTCGGCGATTGTGCATTTGAGATGGCAACTGCAGTTGTTGATTGCGCTGGGAATCCTCGTTATCCATCCGCTGCTATTGAAAATCCCCTACAACCCTGACATTGATTGGCAACTGGTTGTAATGCAGACGTTTGTCGATGCTGGCAAGTTCAACAAATACCCGGTCCTTCCCTGGTTTGCCATGGCTACCCTGGGTTCGGTAATGGCCAGCGGGTGGATGCGGGAGTGGAAAACGGACAAACAGCGCATTTTGATGAGTGTGGCAATTGCGATGCTGGCAATTGGATTGGCGATTGCCATCCGCCTGGTTGGTGGTTACGGCAACATCTTTTCCTGGTCGCGATGGGGAAGCATTTCATTTTTTATCGATCAGAAGTATCCTCCGAGCCTGTATTTCAGCTTGAGTTTTTTTGGCCTGGTCATTCTGGTTGTGGCCGCATTCATGGCCATCGGAAGGATAGCCCCCAGACTGTTGATAGTGTTCACGATCCCAGGCAAAGTGGCACTGTTTTTCTACGTTGTTCACATAGCTGTTTTGGGGCTTTTTTCGAGGCGTTTGGGCCTTTTCTATCGCGATGGGGATGTCATTTCCTCACTGTTTGCAGCGGCGTTGATGTTGGCGATTATGCTTCCCTTGTGCCACTGGTTCTACCGAGTGAAACAGCGCAGCCGAAATTACGTCGTTCGAATGTTGTGAACGTTGCGCCCAACTCCGAGGGGGTCAGACCCCGGCCCGTGATCATTGGCAACTGGCTTCAGCTTAATTTTCCAAATTCTTGACATATATTGTTTCTACACATTTGGAATCAGGCGCGGTTTGCCGATATGAATTGTCAGCCGCGACGCATGTTTACGGAATGTCTCCTGGAGTTCGTCCGGCAGTTAGTTCACAAGGAAAACGTAGATGTCCAACAAAAAAATTGTCAAACCAGCTGCCACCAAAACTGTAGCCGCTAAATCGACAGTCGCCGCCAAATCGAATGTCCAACCGGCAATGGCAACCACGGCCAAAACAACAACAGCCAAATCAACCACGGCCAAAGCAACCACGGCCAAGGCAACCACGGCCAAGGCAACAACAGGCAAAGCAACCATTGCCAAAGCAACAACAGTTCCAATTGCCAAAGCGACCACAGCCAAAGCGACCACGATCAAAACTGCCTCAGCTGCCATGGCAACCGCTAAAACAGCCATTGCCAAAAAGACTGCCAAGCCAGTTATCAAAGCCACTCCAGTTATTTCCAAAGGGACTTCAATCATCGCCAAGCCAGCGATGGCCAAGCGGGTTGCCAAAAAGTCCAGCGGAAAAGTCATGGTCGGTGGAAAACGGAGTTAGTTTGTCGCAAAGGCGGATTGAGTTCACCCCGGCCGGGCCAGACCGGCGGGTGGGCTGAGTTAATTAAGGCACCAAAATGGACCGCGTAAGTAAACGCAAAGCAATGAAAAAATGGAACGATTCACGTTCCAACAGTTCTAAAACCCGCGAGCCGCGACAGAAACCGCAGGACCGGCCACGCCAGAAGAGCTGGAAACTTGCTTCCGATGGATGAGTGATCAACCACGAACTCGAAGCAGCCAATAACGGCGAACTTGTTCGTAAAACACTCCCCTCAAATCTGCCAGCTTTCCAGTGGTCGGACAATGCTGCCGACATTCGGCGAAAGCTGCTTCGTTACCAACGACCTGATGCGCCTCCACCCGAACTGCGGCCGCCGCCAAAGCCGCCGCTACTACGCCCGGCTGAACTGTGCCCACCGCGACCAAAGCTGCTGCTGGAGGGATTGGCAGACAGCCGAGGTGTCGCGTAGGAAGTCTCGTGGTGATAGGGACAATGGACACACTGTTCCTCGACATGGACGCGGCCGGCGTGACGGGTCGTAGCTGCGATCAATGTTTTTGTGATCTTGAATTTTGTGATGTAGCCGCATTCAGGGCATTTGGAATACCGGGTAAAGAACCTGCCGTATCGAACTTTCGTAACATCATCACACGTCAGGCAAGCCCAGACATCATAGTTGACGCTGCCGATCCGTTCCTCAGTTTGCTCGGGCGATTCCAGAAATTCATCGTCCTGTGTTTCTTCCAACAATACCATCTCGGTTTCGCAACGCTCGCACAGTCGTTTGCGATAGCGAAGCCAGTACCGACCAATGATGAATAACAGGCTACCCAAACCGAGCAGGCCGCCGCCAATCCAGAGCGGCATTGTCGATCGTTGTCCGCGCTGTTTTTCACCCGCTTCCAATGGGTTGGCTGTCCGCTTGCCCGTATCAGTTGCTGGGGGTTGCGTGACCGGTGAAACTTCCGCTGGCTGATTGGTTTCGTTGGCAATCTCGTTTTCGGCCAGACTCAAAATCCTGATTGCGGTCGAAAACGCCCCGTCGTAAAGGCCTTTGCCATATTCGCCGGCACGAAAGCGAGGCGTCACTTCCTCGTCCAGAATTTGACGGGCAATCTGTTGTTCGTCATCGCCGTCGATGCCATCGCCCAGTTCGATCCTCATGCTGCGGTCATCTTTGGCGACCAGAAACAGAATCCCATCGTTTTCTGCCGCACGGCCGATTTGCCACAGATTGAACAGCTCCAGGGCAAAAGCTTCAACCGATTTCCCGCCCGTTGTCCGAATCATGACCACCGCCATCTCGGTTCCACCCGATCGATGAATGCTTTCACAGAACTCGTCGATCCGCGCCAGCTCGTCCTGGCCAATCGATCCCGTCATATCAACAACCCAACCCGAATCCAGTCTCGGGTTGGGAATTTCATTCACCTCCTCGTACGCAGCAGCCAGACAGGGAAACGTGACAAGGATCGCGACCAAATGCCGGGATATTACGACTGCGCGGTTGAATTTAGAAAACATTTTGTTCATTGCAAATCTTCCAGGAAGCCAGTTGGACAGCGTTCTCGCTTTCATCTCTTTGCAACCATGTTGTGCGGGGTGGAGACTGCGGCATCATTGGAACGCATTGCCTCCAACCCGGAATTGAAAACGACCCTTGGCGTCACGTTCAATGACTAGAGAGTCGCGAGAATAAATACCGCATTTGTAAACGTATTGGGCATCGCGCAATTCAACGAAAGCCAGCCGCGTTGAGAAGCCGCTTGCTTCATCGGCAGTAGGAAGGCGATTATTTTCAATACAGAATGCGGTAAACCCGGACGCGAGATAACTCGCTTCCCGGACGTTGCCTCGAGCGACTGTCTGTGCACCCAGGAAATTGAACCAACCCCAGCAGGCTGCCACTAACAGAACGAAATTGGTTGCGAAGTAGGCGAGATGAGTCTTCAGTGGTTCGTCCGCACACAGGAAGGTTTTGCCGACGCCCTTCGTGACCGAAGCGGTAAACGTGGCAATCCGATTGATTTTACCAACAGGGAAAAGCAATATCAACAATTCAGGCGTCTGCGGGATTGAACTGCTTGTGGACTTGACCAAAGCGTTGGAAGTAAAATCGAAGTAACACTTTCCAATGTGTCACCAGCGGTATTGCGGCGAAACCATGTTGGGCGACCGAAAAAATCGGACGGAAGGCGACGATGCAGGCCGAACTCAAGAAGTTGATGAATGCGAAACCTTTTATCCCGTTCACGGTGGTGATGAGCGATGGAACCCACGTTACAGTCAAGCATCCTGAGATGGCATGGCTAACGAAGCATTGGCTGTATGTGACCACGGACGGTGGTGAGACTACCGAGCACCTTTACCTGTTGTACGTGAAGCGTATCCAACGTCAGGAACAGGAAGCAGCTTAAAATCGGATCCTCCATCGACGAAGCTGCGGCGTTGCCGCGAAACCATGATGTGCGATCGGGATCTACGAGTCAGGTTCGCCATCGCGGTCGACTTCGCCCAGCGCCGCAGCCTCATATTTGGCGATGATCGAGCGCCACAATGGCAACCATTTTGACTGGAACATTTCTTCGTAAATGCGGAACCCGCAAACGACCGCAAACGCGGCAAGCATCATCGGCACGTTGCCATGGTAAGCGCCGAATCCAGCCAGCACGGCAGCGGCAACCACGTATCCCCACATGTAAGCGTTCGCAGGGCCGTTCGCTTTTGTGGATTTCGCGCAGTTGATGAGGTACTGCTCGTCATTGGTAAAGTCGGGAAACGGCATCAAGTTCATTCGGTTGGATCGCACAACGGAAGGGTCTGCCGACGCAGTCCACAACGGACGAACTTGCCGACGCCCCCAAAGGAAACGAAAAACGTCAAACAACCAGTTCATTCTAACTGCACCAACCCGCGTAGCCTATAATGGAACGCGTGCTCAACAGGACAGCGCCACTTTGTCGTAATCTACCTGTCAATTTGGCCATTTGCCGTGATTGTGAGCGGCAAGGCTCTAGCGGCCGTTTAATGTGCGAGAACCCGCGGCATTGCTTCCAAACCATTTTATCCGCCAGGCCCGGCCGCGTCGCGGAAGAGTTGTTCACTCAAGTCGGCAGCAAAAGAATCAGAGTACAAGCCATTGGTGGTGAGTGATTCGATTGTGCGGTGCAACAACGGAATCGAGCGGTGTGCCACTGCGGCGTATCCAGTGTCTTCGGCAGGCGAAGTGAGCCAAATACCAACAGGGACTCCTGCAGTCTGAACCGCAGCAATATAACGTTGTGCTTCTGTGTTTTCAGGCAAACCGTGTTCGTCGATGCTCGATATCGGGAACGCAAAAAACGTGTATGGACATTCTCCGTTGGCATAGAGCGATGCTAAGTCGATGAGTTGTTCGAGGTCAATTGGACCAGAGTAAGCCATCAGCAACGGCCGCCTTGAGCGGATAACGGAAAATTTTGCCGAAGCCGATTCTCAGCGAAGCGGAAAACCTGGCAGGCTGATGAATTCTATCAACGGTGCAAAGCGTTCCCAACAAAAACGCCTTCGCGGCGTATACTACTGGACAAAATGATCGAAGCGATCGGCCTGACCAATCGAATGATTTTCCAGCGAATTCTCTGCGGCCTTGCTGCAAAACCAGGTCGTGCGACCTGTCAGGCGAGGTTGTCTTCGATTCTCAGCTTGAATTCGTCATCAGAGATGACGTGACCAGAAACGGAGTCCGCCAGTCCGCGATCCACCATGCGCGCGTAGGCAAGTTGGCGCAGGATTTCGTCGTAACTACTGTCGTCGGGTTGTTGAGCGATGAGGTCAGCCATTTTTTTTTCACGGTGGACATTGGGAATTCCTGTAAGTTGGCCCACACCGGACGGTTTTACGGACGCAGCTCCGAACGAAGGGAGAAAATGTGACATACCAGATATTGTACCAATGGGAAACGAAAAACCCGAACATTAAGCTGTGCCCAAGCACTAACTTGCATAGTGGCTGGACGCAGGCCTATGATTCCACGCCCATTCGGGGATAATGCAAGAAATTCCGTCGACCAATTTTCCGGGGAAAGAAATGAATATTGCGACCAAATGTTTTTGCTGTTTGATGATGCTGATGACCTTGGTGCCGAACGGCGATGCCGAAGATTGGACCCGGTTTCGGGGTCCAAATGGTTCGGGGATCGGCGCGGGTAAATCGGCACCGATGGAATGGGATGCGAACAAAAACATTAAGTGGTCGATGGATCTGCCCGGACCCGGCTCTTCCAGTCCGATTGTTCTGGGAGACCGCGTTTACGTGACCTGCTACACCGGTTACGGCATCGATCCGCAGGACCCAGGTGATGTGAGTCAATTGAAGCGGCACCTGATCTGCTTCAATCGCGGAAATGGCAAAGAAGTCTGGCGGGCGACGGTTGATTCCGCGCACGATGAAGAACTCTTTCAGAGATTCATTACAGACCACGGTTATGCCAGCAGCACTCCTGTCACTGACGGCCAACGGTTGTTTGTCCAATTTGGCAAGTCCGGCGTGTTTGCCTTTGATACCGAGGGCAAGCAGATTTGGAACACCAATGTCGGTACCAAAACGGATCCAGCCAAATGGGGTAACGGTGCCAGTTGCGTGTTGTACAAAGATCTCGTGCTGGTGAATGCCGGCAACACTGGCCATGCGATCGTCGCATTGAACAAGTCCGATGGCAAAGAAGCCTGGCGCGTCGCCGATGCCGAGTTCACCGA
>JBGSXT010000580.1:0-19392 GCA_041751295.1 Mariniblastus sp. | reverse complement strand
GATTTGCATTTTAACCACACTCGGCAAAAATCCGCAAAGCAGAACCCGGTGACTGACGAACAGCTGATTCTTGATTATCGCGACACAGGTGATCGGGAATTGTATGCACAACTCGTATACCGATACGAGCGAGAACTGTTTAGTTACCTGCGCCGTTATCTGGGCAATGCGGAGATGGCGGAAGACGTCTTTCAAACGGCGTTTTTGCAAGTGCATCTGAAGTGTGAACAATTCGATGCCGATCGTAAATTTCGACCGTGGCTGTATACCATTGCAACCAACGCGGCGATCGATGCCCGACGCAGAGACAAACGACACACAACGGTCAGTTTGGATGCTGCTCGCGAGCTGGATAACGAAGACGTTGGTTGCCTGGTCAATTTACTGGAAAGTGGCGACTTGGGCCCGTCCGATTCGGTCGTGCGAAAGGAAGCAAATCGGCTGGTTCGACGGACTCTGGACCAGTTACCCGAATCAATGTACGCGGTCATCCACCTGGTTTACTACCAGGGCCTGAAGTACCGTGAAGCAGCGGACGTTTTGGATGTGCCAGTCGGCACCGTCAAGAGCCGCTTGCATTCGGCGATCGCCAAACTTACCGACGTTTGGAAAACAAGCCAGGTGGATTGATTGTCGAAGCAACGATCCTGGCTGAAGACACGAGTTGATAACAAGTGAAAAACTTTTCGCCGGAAGATTTGCTGGGCTATGTGTTGGGAGCATTGGACGCTGACCAACATGATGACCTGCAAACAAAGCTGGATCAGGATCCGAAACTGGAAGAACGGCTGCTGGAAATCAAAACCAGTTTGGCACCGCTGGAGTTGTTGACGGAACCGACCTGTTCGCGGCCTGGACTGGCCCGCCGCACTTGTGAACTGGTCGCCAGTCGGGATCATGGAAATGAACTTGGTTCTAAAGGTGGTTCACGCTTTCGACCCGTTGCCGTCGAGAGTCGGCTGGCTGGAGCAAGCTGGTCAAAATCCGATTTTCTGGTGGCCATTGCGTCGATTGGAATTCTGGCATCACTGTTGTTTCCGGTCATTTCCTATACCAGGTATCAATCCCGAATCGTGGATTGCGGCAATAACCTGCGGTCTATTGGTTTTGCATTGGCGTCCTACAGTGAAAGCAATCAGGGAAATTTTGTGGAGATTCCCCGCGGCGGCCCATTGGCGTTTTCCGGTTCCTTTGCGCTGGTCCTGAAGGACGGACGATTTGTCGACGACGACCGCGTCTTCTCCTGTGCAGCAGTACTTCGAGACGAACCACTGGAAATCCCATCCTGCGAACAGATAAGCCAATGTTCCGCCGGACCCAAATATGATCGATTGCGCAGGAATTCCAGCGGCGATTATGGCTATTCGTTGGGCTACGTGGAAAATGACCGCTATTGTTCGCCGCGCAATCTTGGTAACAAAAATCGAATCCTTTGCGCCGATAAGCCGTCGTCAAAATTGATCGGCGGGCCAAGTGACAATCACGGTGGTAAGGGGCAAAACTGTCTATTCGAGGATTTCAGCGTCGACTACGTCGTCGGCTGCTCCAGTGGTGACGATTGCATTTACGTCAACGAACTCAATATCGTTGGGCCAGGAGTCAGCTCCCGTGATTCCGTTATCGGTCCCGGCCATCTGGCTCCAATGCAGTCCTCGCAGCCGACAGAATTTCCCATTTCTGAATAAGACCTATTGGGAAATTACAACTGCCAGTTCGAAGGTTTGAGCGGACAAATCCGGGTTTAATTGGCAAAATATGCAAATTTTTAACGCACGATTGAAAGCATTCAGACATAACCTGGTCATGTTCGAATAGAATCGTGATATGGGTAAATCTGCAACATCGGCCGGGGGTCCCTGTCAGTAATGGCTTATCCCAATTCCTGGTTCATAGCATGAATCCACATCGCCTAATACTGTTATATTCATTTGTGTTTTGTCTGCTCGCCGGATCGGCGTTCGGACAATCATGCCGCTGCCTGACGTGCGAGAGTCCCACCCAACATCGTGGACCCCGCTGGGAAAAATACTGGCGGGACCTGCAAACACAGGTTCAAGTCCGACACGATGAAGTCCATCCTGTTAGTGCCCTGCTTGGCAGCCCCGCACAAATGGTGTTTCTGGATTTTGACAGTGGAGACAATGGCAGCATTGATTACACCCAATCCCGCCGTGACCAAATCGTTGCGGAACTGGAAATCATTTTCGCAAAATTCAATGTTGCCTTCACTCAAATCAGGCCGATAGGCGAATTTTCGACCATTGTTTTCAACGAGGGCAGTCTGGCCAGCGGGCTGGCGGAAGACATCGACTTTCGCAATCTGAACAAGAGTGACGATGCCGTTTTGAACCTCGATGGGATTGGCTTAAATGCCGGACAAATCGTGTTGGCCAGTGCGAACATTGCCGCCCATGAACTCGGACATCTGCTGGGATTACGACACGCCGACATATTCGGTCCAATGGGAGAGGGCGTCCTTCCTGGATTCGGCCCATTTTACGATCCAGATTATCTCGGACCACAAAATGCTTTCGAATCGTTTGATCACATCATGGCCACCGGTGGGTTTGGCGCGCCATTGTCGACATTTGTCACACCCAGTTGGTTCAGCGAGCGCGAGAGCACGAAATTGGCTCTGGCAGAACATGGTATTCCTGCCGATGACCTGGTGGGTAACGATTCGATCGCGACGGCCCAGCCGGTCAGTTTGCAGGCGATCGCGATACCGAACACAATAGTTGAGGGCCAGAACAGCGGGGTTGGAAGTTTTTCGATAAGTGCAGCGGTTGTTGTCGGAACCCTGGCTGGACTGGCCGATGAGCAAGATGTTTTTCGATTTGAAGGGGAGTCCGGGGATCTGCTCAATATCGAAGTACTTTCCAACGTGCCCAATCGACTTGCGGTGGACCCCATCAACCCAAATGTTTCGGTGTTTGATGCTGCCGGCGATTTTATCGACTATTTTGGCGTTGCGGCGTTCAACGAATCCGAACTGGAAACGTTTGATTGCATCATCGTCGATCTATCGCTCGCATCCACAGGTCCCATTTTTGTCAAAGTGGATTCTGCAATCGCCAACGATTCGGGCAACTACGAGCTGTTCGTGTACCGATTCAACGGAGTGTTGGGAGATGTCAATTGCGACGGCGAAGTCAACCTGCTGGACATTGCCCCCTTGGTTGATGCAATTTCAAAAGGACTGTACGTTCCCAAAGCGGATATCAATGGTGACAATGTGGTCAATCTGCTTGATGTCAGTCCGTTTGTTACGCTGCTCAGTGGCGAATGACCAGATACCGATCGCCGGTACCGGCTAAACCGGAGCTGATGAGCCCGGCTGGTTATTGGCCACAATTGGAAGCCGCCGTTCGCGCGGGTGCCGACGCCGTTTATTTCGGCTTGAACCATTTTTCAGCACGGGCCAAGGTCGGGTTTTCGCTGGGCGAACTTCCCGATGTGATCCGATCGTTGCATCGAAACGGGGTCAAAGGGTTTGTTACCTTCAATACGCTGGTATTTGACCATGAACTGGATCAGGCCAAGCAGGCGATTGTCGCCATCGCTGAATCCGGTGCCGATGCGATTATCGTACAAGATATTGGCATCGCGAAACTGACTCACCGGATCGCGCCTGGGCTGGAAGTTCACGGCAGTACGCAAATGTCGATTACCAGCGCCGAAGGGGCTGAATTGGCAGCGTCGTTGGGCTGTTCTCGAGTCGTATTGGGTCGGGAACTGAATCTGAAAAATATTCGCGCCATCGCCAACGCGACCGACATCGAATTGGAAGTCTTCGTTCATGGCGCGCTGTGCGTTTCCTATTCAGGGCAGTGTTTCAGCAGCGAAGCCTGGGGTGGCCGCAGCGCCAATCGAGGCCAATGTGCGCAGGCCTGTCGCATGTCTTACGACTTGGTCGTCGATAACCGCACTCACGATTTGGGCGAGTCCCGTTATCTGTTATCGCCCGGCGATCTGTACGCTATCGATCAGGTTCCCGAGTTGATCGATATTGGAGTGACCTGTTTAAAGATTGAAGGCCGATACAAAGATGAAAATTACGTTTCGCTGACAACGCGAGCCTACCGCCAGGCCATCGACAACGCCGTCCACGAACGGCTGCTCCAGAAACCCGAATTCGTATCCAAAAACGAATTGGAACAAATCTATTCCCGTGGCCTGGGGCCGCATTTTCTTAACGGGACCAATCACCAGTCGGTGGTTCGTGGCCGCGCACCGAGGCATCGGGGATTGAGAGTCGGAGTTGTCACGGCAGTTAATGATCAAAACGTGGTCGTGGCGGCTGATCATCAGATTCTTCCTGGTGACGGCCTGGTATTCGATAGCGCAAACTGGCGTAGCCCTGACGAATCGGAAGAGGGGGGCAACGTTTTCGAAACTGTTGAAATGGGCGGTAACACGGTCGAACTTCGCTTTGGACGCGAGGCCATCGACTTCACGCGCATTCGGGTCGGTGATCTGGTTTGGCGCACCAACGATCCGCGACTCAACAGAAAAATCCGACAATCGATGCTATCGCAATCATCGACCACCGGCATTCGATTCGAAGTAACCACCGGCGTTGGCCAGCCCCTGCGGCTGGTTGGAACTACGGAACGAAACGAACGAGTCGAGATCGGCGGAATTCAACCGCTGGCATCGGCAAAATCAGCAGCATTGACCGTTGAAATGCTGCGCCAGCAACTGGGGCGACTGGGAGGCACGCCGTTTCATCTGGACGACGTGAAACTCAATTCGATCGAACCTGTGTTCTGTCCGGTCAGTCAATTGAACGATATGCGGCGCAAATTGGTTTCCTGTCTGATCGAACAGCGCGAACGCATTTCGCCGCAGAAGACGGTCCCTTGGAAAGTTGACGTCGATCAGACTCCGTCGCCGGAGCAGGACGATTCCGTCAAGTTGCATTTGCTGGTTCGATCGCCGGAACAATTAGAGGCAGCAATATCGTGTTGTCCAGCCAGTATCACGTTGGACTACCTCGAGTTGTACGGTTTGAGACCATCCATGGAACGAATCCAAGCCGCGCAAATCATGGCCCGCGTCGCCAGTCCCCGCATACTGAAGCCGGGCGAACAGAAAATCGTCCGGTTTCTGTTGTCGCTCGATTGCCAGATTCTCGTTCGGTCGGGCGGCCTGCTGCACGACCTGGTAACAAATTTTCGCGCGAGTAGCGCATCGTTTCCGGAACTGTTCGGCGATTTCAGTCTGAACGCGGCCAACGCCATCGCGTTTAATGAATATTTGCGAATGGGACTAATGCGAATCGCTCCTTCACACGATTTGAACGCCCAACAGATTGAAGATCTTTCGAGTCTGGTCCCAGGTGAGCGAATTGAAGCCATTGCCTTTCACCATTTACCAGTTTTTCACACGGAACATTGTGTCTTTTGCCGTTTTCTGTCGACGGGAACTGACAGTTCCAACTGCGGTCATCCGTGCGAAAAACACCGCATCGCGTTGCGTGACGGCAGCGGTAGACAACATCCGGTTCTGGCCGATGTCGGTTGCCGCAATACGGTCTTCGGGGCTGAAGCCCAAACCGCGACACGCTTTTTGCAGTCATGGAGCAGATCCGGCATCCGGAATTTTCGAATCGAGTTTGTCGATCAGTCTTCTGATGAAGTCCTCGGAATTTCGAATGCGTTCATCGATTTTTTCGACGGCAAATCAGACGTTTCAGACCTCGACAATACTCTCAATCGCTTCACGCGACAGGGAACAACCCAAGGTAGCCTGTATGTGCCGCAAGCGTTCAGACAGCTCGTGCAGTTGACCTGAGAGATTGCAGACTGCCAGCTACGACTCAATATCGTTCGACTCGGGCAGCGACGGAGGGTATTCGTGGGTGGCGACCAGAGGGGGGACTGGGCAATCCAGCGACTCCGACATCGCGCGAAACAGTTCGACTTCCTGAACGGTAAGAACGTTATCATGGGAGATGGCCATCACAGCGGCCGACAGGACTTTCTTTTTTACAGCCGGTGTTGCCAATGCCAATTTTTTCAGCGCGGCAATCAATTCCTCCGGGTTCCACTGCGGCATGAACAAATTGTCGGAGCGGGTGCCGGTTGGCATGATCGATGTCAACGCGTTTTCGAAAACAGACCTCTGTTCCTTCGGATCGGTTTGACCAACACACGACAGAACCGAAAGCATATGTCCAACCTCCGCCTTCACCGCCTCCACGGAATCATACAGATTGCGTTTCGTTTGAGGAGCCAGAAAACAGCGGTCCAGGTGGACGATCAGATGATGATACAAAAAGAATTCGAACAGATCAATTTTCCTGTCCGCGACGATCAGATCGTTGATCGTTTGGCAAAACTCGGGATACTGAGCTGGCGACATCGCCGACAGCGTGCCCTGGATGATCTCAAACACAGCCAATCGCAGCCGGGCAGGCAGTCGGCGGTGCATTTCCTGGGCCTTCAACGTCATCTCCACCGTACCGCGCGATTCCCGACTGCCGATTTTGGCCAATTGGTCTTTTGAAACCGTCGGATCGTCACTCAACAGCGATGCGAACACGACACAACGTGCTGAAAACGTCTCACGGGCGGCATGCAACATGTCGGCCGGGATTTCACCAACCAGCAGTCCGGAATACTCAACATCTTCACTGGTAGGAATTCCTATGCCCGCGATCAGGATCGCGGGATTGATCGGAAAGTTCATTTTCTCGAACCCTTCAAGTCTTTCGCTGCCTGGCAGAAAATCAAACGGTCGTTTTTTCGTGCCCTGTTTGGCCTGATCCGCTTCCTCCTGCTGAAGTGGACGCCGTCGTTTCTGCCGTACAGACATAAATTGTTGAAAGTCGCCATCGAACCGATCGTCAACTTTGTGAATTCTCTTCAGCAGCGGTGGATGCGTCGCAAACATCATGTTGCTGCGGGCGGACCCGAAAAACATGTGGCTGATCTGTTCCGCGTTGGCGGACTTGATAAACGAATGGTCAGATGAACCCCCAATCATCTTCAGGGCATCGGCGATGCCATCCGGCATGCGAGTGAATTGGACGGCAGATGCATCGGCAAGGTACTCGCGTTGACGGGAGATGGTCGATTTGATCATCCGCCCGAATAACAGACCGATGGATCCTATCGCGTACAAACCGAAGGCGATGAGCAGGAGTATCACTTTACCGCCCTGCTGCTTGCTGTCACTGGAACCACTCGACGCAAAGCGGCCGCCGGAAAAACTCAAGGAACGGATCAAAATTCCGCCGATGATACTGATCAACAGGATTCCATTGAGAATCGCCACCATTCGCAGGCTCATGCGCATGTCGCCGTTGAGGATGTGGCTGAATTCATGGGCGATGACTCCCTGCAATTCCTCGCGGGACAGCTGTTCCGCCGTACCGCGATTGATACCGATCACGGCGTCGTCGACAGTGTAGCCCGCAGCAAACGCGTTAATTCCCGGTTCATTGTCCAGGATATAAACGGGGGGCACCGGCATTCCCGACGCGAGCGCCATTTCTTCTACAATATTGGCAACCCGGCGATCTGTCAGTTGTTTCGAGTTACCAACGACCCGCCGTCCACCCATCATCGACGCCACCGCGCTGCCGCCATGCCGCAATTCGACCATTTTCGTCGCCGAGCCGAGGCCAATGACTGCCAGTACCGCCGAAACGACACCGGCGATCAGTCGCCAGTCAGTCACGATGGCCCACAATTGGGCTCCTTCCGCTTTGGTGGTCAGCATGACCGCGACGACTGCAATACCATAGATCGACGCAATGATCGCCAATACCGCCAGGACAAACAGAAACACGAGCCATCGAGTATTTCTGCGGGCGAGTTCCTGGCTTTCAAAGAAATCCATAGTCTGTCAATCGCGTCGTTGAGATTTCCAGCAAGTACAGCTGTTGTTATCTGAAATTCGAGTCGAGCGAAAACGTCGGAACCGTCAACCGATAAACCAGACTGCAACAAAGTGTCCGCTCCGTTTGGGCAGCTGCTCCATCGTACGCCAACACTAACTGAAACTGACTTTCGGCGCGATGCGTTCGACTTCGGAGATTTCCAGTAAATCCGCCTGTTGAAAACCAAAGAATCCGGCCAGCAGTATTGGCGGAAACGACTCGCGGTTGGTGTTATAACGCATGACGGAATCGTTAAAGCCCTGCCGCGCATAGGCAATCTTGTTTTCCGTCGCCGTCAGCTCTTCCTGAATTAACAGCATGTTTTGGTTCGCTTTCAGGTCCGGATAGGCTTCCGCGACCATCAACAGCCGACTGATCGCGCTGTTCAATTGACCTTCGGCCGCTGCCAAATTTCTCATCGATTTCGGATCGCCAGGATTCTGCGAAGCGGACTGTCCGGCGGAAATGGCCTGGTTCCGGGCCTGAACAACGGCTTCCAGCGTGTCCTTTTCATGTTTCATGTAGCCCTTTGCCGTTTCCACCAGATTGGGGATCAGGTCATGTCGACGGGACAGCTGCACATCGATTTGTGCAAAAGCGTTTTCATAACGATTCTGCAGCTTGATAAGTTCGTTATAAATCTTGGCACCGAAGGCCAGGATAATTAACATTAGTACGACGAATCCGCCGAGTACAGCCAATAGTGTTCCCCAAATCATGAGCTTGGTTCTCCGTTTCAGTTTTTCTTCGGAATGGAATTCAACATCGTATCAGGAATCGAACCGCAATCTACCGAACCTATTCGATTTGGCAGTCGAATTATCGACTGATTTCCCGGGAATTAGGCGATCGGCAGATGAAAATATAACTATGGGGCGAATTGCCAATTCGTCCGACGCAACGCTGGGACGAATTAGCAATTCGCCCTACCGGCAATCTGACACTTGCCGGTCGCCTTAAACAGGTTGATCAGGTATACCGAATTCCCTGATGGTCCGTCTCGAAGAACGCCGGCAAAAGTCCATCGGCGTGCAACAGGCCTTTTCGAGTCAACTCGACGCGATCGGAATCGAATGTCAACATACCGTTGGCTTTGTGGCCTATGAACGCATCATTGAATTGATCCAGAATATCGACGTCGAACTTTTCACGGAAATAGTCGAGGTCCAGATACCCGCGTTTGAGCAACAGGATCATTTCGCGGATCAGCAATTGATGTTGCGATGGTCGAAAGGCGCGTCCCAATGGCAACTCACCGCGCTCCAACAAATCGCCCGTGTAATCTTTCCATTCCGGTTTGTTCTGGTAATGCACACCGCTGACATGCCCGAAACTGGCGATCCCGGTGGCCAGCAAATCCGAACCCTGCCAGAGATTGTCGCGGTAACTGAAATTCACTTTGGCCGGGTCTTTCACCACGGTGTAGGCGCTGCTGACGTGATAACCCGCATCCAGGAATTCATCGTAAGCGTAATTCAGCCAATCTCGTTTGGTCTGCCAATCGGCGACTGGCGTTTCAATCCGGTTGCCCAGAATGTCCGCCGAGTAAACCGTGTTGAACGGCAGTTCCATCTGGTAAATCGTCACCGATTCGGGTGACAGCTCGATCGCCTGACGAATGTTGTCTTTCCAATTATCCCACGTCTCGCCCACCATCCCGGAAATCAAGTCGATGTTTACGTTGGGAAATTGCGCGGCCTTGATCCAGTCCCACGCCTGAAACACCTGCTTGGAAAGATGGGCTCGACCGTTTTCCTCCAGAATTTTGTCGTCAAAATTCTCGATGCCCAAACTGAGCCGCGTCACGCCGAGATCCTTCAGCGTGTGGACCTTGTTTTCCTGCAGCGTACCTGGCTCGCATTCAAACGTAACCTCTTCGGCCTGTTCCCAACTAATGTTCGCCCGCAGTCGATCGACCAGCGACGTCAGCTGCCGCGAACTCAGAAACGATGGAGTGCCGCCGCCGAAATAGACGAAGCGAAACGGACGATTCCCCATGACTGGCAACGCACTCACCAGTTCAATTTCACGCGACAGCGCCGAAACATAGGTTTCGATCTCCGGCGCGTTCTTTTCAGTAAAGACCTTAAAGTAGCAGAACTTGCAGCGCTTCCGACAGAACGGAATATGCAAATACAGACCCAACGGAACATCCGCCGGTTCACGATTTAGCGCAGCGATGATTTCATCCAGATACTCCGGCTTCCACAACGAGAAGGGGGGGTAGTTGGAAATGAAATAACTGCCGACTTCGGTTTTAGTTGTTTCTGTGGCCATGTGTTTGTCCGTTAGTCTTTTAATTGCCTGCCTTCGCATTTACGCATGATGCCTTAAGTCACGTCTCCTTCGTTTAACGACAAGCCGCAGGCGACGTCATTGCTGCAATTCCAACAGACGTCGCCTGCGCTTCGTCGTTAAACGACTGCTGACGGGCCACTACCGACGGGCAGCGAGTTTTTGTTCACGACCGTTGTTGGCCTACCCACCTAGACAATAAACGACGCCCCGGTCAGTCGCAATGACAAGCCGGCCAAAGGCCACCGCCGGTGATCCGATAAACCCGCCATTGAACTGTTTTTGCCAGACGACTTGGCCCGTTTTCAACTCCAGTTCATACAATCGCCCATCCGTCGAACCGATGAACACTCGCTCGCCGACAATCACGGGGGACGAGTCGATATTGGCTTTCAATTCGGTCGCCCAGTTCCTGAGACCTGTAATCGGATCGATCGAATAGACCATTCGGTCGCGGGCACCGAAGACTACATGGTCCCCGGAAACGGCCGGGCTGCTGCGAGTCGCGATCATTCCATCATCGCCGTTGTATGTCCATTCATGTTTGGCCTGTTTCCAATCGATCGCGTAGATACCAGCCTGTTCCGTGCCGACAAAAACACGATTGCCAACGGCGGCTGGTGTGACTCCCGTTGGTGAATCGATCATCACGCTGCCAATTTCCTTGCCCGAATCGAGGTCAATGATTCGCAACGCCCCATCGCAGCCGGCGACGAACGCCCGTCCTTCGATGACGGTAATGCCACAACGCACTTCGTCTTCGGTTTCCAGATTCCAGACTTCCTTGCCCGTCTTGCGATCGAGCGAATACAGCTTGGTATCGCGACTGCCGAACAGTACCATCTCTTTGTAAAAGTTTGCACTGGAGTCAATGGCGCTGTCTGCCTGAAACTCCCAGACTTTCTTCCCCGCTTCATCAACGCAGTAAAATCTGCCGTCCATGTCGCCGATATAGATATTTCTGTCCATGTAGGCTGGTGCGGTCACGTAGCCAATCTCGGAAGAAAACTCCCATTCGACTTTTCCGGTCCTCAAATCCAGCGCCAACAGCTTTCCATCTGCGTCGCCAATATAAACCCGTTGCTGTTCGCCATCGACGATCACTGGACTCCCTTCAAACGCGCCGTTTTTGATCTCGTGTTGCCAGACAACTTCCAACCGGGCCGGCAGCTTGGACAATGCCACGCCAGTTGATGTCGGACTGCCGCGAAAAAAGTGCCAGCCCGGCCCATGGTCGTCCGCCGGTTCGTCGGAAACCCTCTTCACTGTAGACGGCTTGTCGTCCTCTAGGGTCACTTCCGATTTATCGGCAGCAGTCTGTTGGCTGGAATCGGTGCGCGATTCAGGCGAGCAGCCGCCAAAAACGACCAGCAGTATTAGCAACAGGAATTTCCTGCCGGGGAACCAAACCATTCCTGAATTCGTGTTCATCATGTTGGGATTATAGCGGAATTGACCGGAAAGAAACGGTTCAATTGGGCCAGAGTTTGCCTTCGCCACGCGTCAATAAATCAATACATGCATGAATCCGCGAATTATGAATTTGTCTGGAATTCAAGTGCGGATCACCGCGTTCTTTTCGTCAGGTCCCGTTTTCATCAACGACAAATTCCTGAACCAGGTCTAGTTGGATTGTCGTAGTACAACTAAAATATTTGGCAACGGGACGCCTTTAGGAGAGCGTTTAAGGTGACTTCGTGACCTTTACATCCAGAAGTGGGGATTCATTCAATGTCTGTTATGGAAGCTGATCCGATTACGAACACCGACGATCTATTTGACAAATACGCCGATGAATTCGGTCCCGAAAAAATCGTTTACATTTACGAGCCGCGCTGCGGACTGCGTGGCATCGTCGTGATCGATAACAGCAGTATTGGCCCGGCGATTGGCGGAATTCGAATGACGCCAACCGTAAACACCGAAGAAGTGTTTCGACTCGCGCGGGCGATGACATGGAAAAACGCGCTGGCTGGTATCCCTCACGGAGGTGGGAAGGCGGGAATTATTGCTGATCCCCGGAACATGACCAAAGAACGGAAAGAAACGCTGATCCGACAGTTTGCCCGCGGATTTGAGAACCTGAACCAGTACATTCCGGGTCCCGACATGGGAACGGACGAAACCAGCATGGCTTGGGTCCGTGACGAGATCCGTCGTTCGGTTGGCTTGAGTACCGTGTTAGGCGGGATTCCGCTGGACCAGGTGGGCGCGACCGGATTTGGTCTAGCCGTCTGCGCCGAGGCTGCCCAGGACTTTGTTGATTTTCCGTTAATGGGCGCGCGAGTCTGCATTCAGGGATTCGGAAATGTGGGTCAACATGCGGCGCGATATTTGATTGAACCACGGCGGGGCGCGGTCATCGTCGCAGCCACTGATCTTGACGGAACGATTTACAATCCGAAAGGATTGAACGTTGAACAGCTCTGTCGCCACATGCAGCAACGCGAAGGGGTTACCGCCTATCGCGACGGTGAAGTTCTGGATCGAAATGCTTTTCTTGGTATCGAGTGCGAAATTTTTGTGCCAGCCGCGCAGCCGGATGTAATCACCGTGGACAACGCCAACGATTTGCGGTGCAAATTGATTTTGCAGGGAGCCAATATCCCGGCATCCGCTGAGGCGGAGCAGATGCTTCATGAAAATGGCATTATTTCCGTGCCCGATTTTGTGGCCAATGCTGGTGGAGTTATTTGTGGCTCCGTGGAATATCGGGGCGGAACCAAATCGGGGGCCTTCACCGAGATCGAGGAAAAGATCAAGGAAAACACCTTTGGCGTTCTTAAACTGGCGCAAATGGAACGATTGACACCTCGCGACGCCGCGCTCAAGTTAGCCCAGGAACGGGTTCGAGAAGCAATGAGCTACCGCCGGGCAAATTGAGCTATGCGCTGCTAGCCTTGATATTCCGGTCGCCATCTTTCTCCGCTAGCGGTAATGCTGGGATTGGAAACGCTCGATCAGGTTGTTAATGGTTAGCGGCATTTTGCGTTTTTCCAAGGCGTTTTCGGGAACCGTTTGGACACCGCTCGCGTAAATCCAAAGCCGTTATTTAATTCAAATCGATGAAGGAACGACATGCGATTGTTTCCCCTGTTGCTGACTCTAACATTTGCCCTGCTCGTCAATGGCTTGAACGTCACAATAGCGCAGGTTCAGCGCATTGAATTTATTGAATCGTCGTCCCCATTACCGTCTGGGGAGAAGGTTGTCAGTCGCAGCGAACCGGGTCGCGGAATCCAGACCATCATCCTTTCGCCGTCTGGAAGCTTAGTGATCGACAATCCACAATCGGTTCTGAATCAGATTCCAGCAGCCAGCCAGGAAACAGCACTCCGCCAGACACCTCAAATTTTGCCTTCCACGGTCGTACCTAATGTTTCAAATACAACGCCGACGTTTCCTGTTGGAAACCAACTCGCACCATCGTTCGTACTGTATCCTCCGGTTCGGGCAACGGCGCCTCAGAACCATCAGATTCCCTACCAGATACCGACTCTGGGACTGTCCAATACATTGACCGCGCGGCGAGCGCAGTTCGGGTCCAATTGCGACTGCAATTCGCAATCGTTGCAGCGAGTACCAGCGGTTCATGGACCAGTATTGCAAATTCAACCACCGGCGTCCCTGGTTCCCACCCTGGCGATACCGAACCAGGGTCAAGCGGCGACGACTGTCAATGCAATTGCGCCGGTTGGAGTACAACAAAATACCTGGAGGACGCCGATCAGTTCCAGCACAGGCGTTTACCAGCCGGTGATTCGATTGGCCAATGTCCCTCCAGGAACGTTTGTTGGGCAGGGAATCATTGGCCAGCCCAAAGCCTATGTTGACGGCCAGCCAATTCGCAATCTGATGCGGTATGTATTTCCGTAGTACTTTCTGTCGGTAAAGAGTGGAATTATTTTTTCCCTGAGTTCAGTCGTTTCTGCACTTCGTCCCAACTCCATGTGTTGGCGACATCGGCCGAGGTCAGGCAGCCGCGGCGGGCCTGAATGATCCCGTATTTCATGTTCCCGAGCCCGGCTGGATGGTGGGCATCGGTGTTGATGACGATCGGAATTCCGCGCGCTTTGGCGGCGATCAGTTGGACATCGTTCAAATCCAGCCGTTTCGGACTGGCATTGAGTTCCAGGAATTTTCCGTGTTCGGCAGCCGCCTGAAACATGGCGTCCAGATCGACGTCGTACGCCGGGCGTTTGTTCAGAATTCGACCCGTTGGATGTGCGATCATTGAAACAAATTCGTTTTCAATCGCTCCCACAATTCGATCCGTAATTTGAGCTCGTGGCTGCGATTGTCCGTAGTGCAGGCTGCCGATCACCCAATCGGCCTGGGCCAGCACGTCGTCGGGCAAATCCATCCCGCCGGACTCGAGGATATCGCATTCGATTCCTTTCAAAATCAGGAATTCGCCAACTGCTTCGCTGTTGATGCGATCAATTTCCGCCCATTGGTCCAGCAGGCGCAGAGTGTTCAGGCCATTGGCCATGGCGACCCGTTTGGAGTGGTCAGTGATCGCGATATATTTCAGTCCGTACAATTTCGCGGTTGCCGCCATTTCGCGAATCGTCGCCGAACCGTCGGTGGCACTGGTGTGCATGTGCAAATCGCCTTGAACATCAGCGAGTTGAATCAGAATTGGCAGCGTGCCTTGCTCCGCCCAGGCAAACTCCAGCCGGTTTTCGCGAATTTCAGGATCAAACCGGGGCAGGCCCAGAGTATCGTAGACATCGGCCTCCGTTCGTCCGGCGATCCACGACGATTCTTCGCCATCGATTCGATACACGCCCCATTCGTTGATCCTCAGGCCAGCCTGCTTCGCTTTTCCGCGCAGGACCACGTTGTGTTCTTTGGAACCCGTAAAATATTGCAGGGCGGCACCATAC
The DNA here is from genome assembly GCA_041751295.1 of Mariniblastus sp. Classification (GTDB taxonomy): domain Bacteria; phylum Planctomycetota; class Planctomycetia; order Pirellulales; family Pirellulaceae; genus Mariniblastus. The sequence continues at coordinate 4,320 of JBGSXT010000580.1, read as the reverse complement.
GAATCTATTGGAACGACTCGTAAATCGACCTGAAACTCTTCCGCTGTCCGCACGGACAATTTCGTATCACCGCGAGCGGTCACGCTGTCGATTTCTGGAAACTCGGCGAAATGGTCCATGACCGTTTTTGCATCCGTCGCAGCGACAAGCAGATCAAGATCGCCAACCGTATCGCAGCCTCGACGGTAGCTGCCGGCAAACTCCATTTGCTCGACTGCCGGGCAGCTCTGCATATGTTCGAGAATCCGGACAGCCAGTTTGTCGGCATCGGCCCACAGAATTCGCTGATTGGCGACGGCCGCGATTTTGATGCCGTCCAGAATGGCCTGCTCGGATTTGGCGGCAAATCCCGGCAATTCTCTGACCCTTCCCTCCTCGCAGGCGATTTTCAATTCATCGAGATTCTTGATCCCCAGTTTGTTGAACAGCAATGCCGCTTTTTTCGGTCCCAGTTTAGGAATGTTCAGCAGGTCAAGCAGGCTGCGTGGAACCTCCGCCAAAATGTCTTCCAGCTGCTGTAACTGGCCCGTTTGACATAACTCGGTGCATTTTTGGGCGACACTCTTTCCAAGCGACTCAATCGCAGACAGATCCTGGCCCTCATCGAGTAAAGACGCAATCGATTGAGGCAACTCGCGGACTGTGCGGGCTCCATTTCGATAGGCTTTCAGTCGGAAAGGATTGGCGCCCTGGAACTCCATCAGGTCGGCCAGTTGTTCTAGGGCTGTGGCGATTCGTTGGTTGTCCATTTCAATTCCTGGGAACGCCTGCGAGAGACAATGGCTTGCCGTGGCGGCAGACAATTTGGAATTGCACTAGAATATGGCTTTTTCAAGCCATCTGGTAGTTGGTTCGTCGCTCGTGATTCGATATACGTTAACGATATTTCTGAGTGCGTTTCTGCTGTTCATGGTTCAGCCCCTTGCGGCGCGGCTGATTTTGCCCGGTTTCGGCGGCACCGCAGCGGTGTGGACCACGTGTTTGATGTATTTTCAAGTCGCCTTGTTATGCGGATATCTTTATGCGCATACGATTCGATCGTTCCTGTCGCCGCGTGCTGGATGGCTGCTGCACTGCCTGCTGCTGTTCATTGCGATGTCTGGTTTTCGGCCCGACAATCTGTCCATTCCGATTTTGGATCCTGAGAGTAATTTGAGCGCAGCCATGGCCTGGCGATTGACGATTTCGATCGGGTTTCCGTTTTTGATGTTGTCGGCAACCGGGCCCCTGGTTCAAGCCTGGCAGAGCATTTCCGGCAGCTCCCAAAGAACGTATCGCTTGTACGCGGTTTCCAACGCCGGTTCGTTAATGGCGTTGGTTGCCTACCCTTTCGTTTTTGATCGGCTGCTCGGCGTTTCAGTCCAGAAAACCATCTGGTTCGCCGGTTTTGTGGTTTTCTGTTTGTTGATGACAGCGAGTGGGTTGCAGGTTGTGGGCAAATCAGCCTGGCAATACGAATCTAATTTGACCGACGCAATTGCATCGAATCAGGAAATGGGAGGTCGCTTATTTCAAACGACTGTGTGGGTATTGCTGCCCGCAATTGCCTCCACACTGTTACTTTCATCGACGAACATTTTGTGTCAGGAAGTTGCTTCTTATCCATTTCTCTGGATACTTCCGCTGGTATCATATCTCCTCGGCCTGATCATCTGTTTCGATCGTCCGGCATGGTATCGCCGGCAGATATTTTACCCGCTGTTTGCGATCAGCACCGGTGTTTCGATTGTGCTTTTCCATCGCGGAATCAATGCCGGACTGTGGGCGCAGGCCATTGGAAGTGCGACGGTCGTGTTCGCCGGGTCGATGGTCTGTCATGGCGAACTTTACCGGCTAAAACCGGCGACTTCACAACTGACACAATTCTATTTGGCCATCGCATTCGGCGGCGCGATCGGCGGATTTTTTGCAGTCGTGATCGCACCGGAAATATTCAATGGTTTTTTCGAATTCCATTGTTCGCTGTTGGCGTGTCTGATCGCTGCCTGGTGGATGCCGTTTTTCAGGAATTCCGAACTGAGCAACCGAAACCCAAAAGCCGGGCTGTTTTACGCCTATGGATTGTTCGCTGCGATCGCCGCGACGCCCGTTATTTGCAGTTTGGTATTTCTGAATGCGTCCCAATCGCAGCTGGGTGTCGTTTTTCGCGAGCGCAATGAATTTGGTATTGTCAGGGTCCAAGACTTGAACGATTACCGATACATGTATAACGGTCAAACGAATCATGGTGGTCAGTATCTGAACCAAGCAGACATGCAGCCCAGCGCCTATTATTCATCCGGCAGCGGAGCCGCTGTCGCGTTCAAGACAGTGCGGAACTGGAAATTGGCATCGGCTTCGAATCCGTCACTCCATGTCGGCGTGCTTGGGTTGGGAACGGGCTCGCTCAGCAGTTACGCGCAAACCGGGGACGAATTCCGGTTTTACGAAATCAATCCGCTGGTTGTCGACGCGGCCCGCGAGTTTTTTACTTACCTGAAACAGTCGGATCCGGATGTTGTAGTGGGTGACGGGCGGGTTCAGATGCTGCGAGAACTCGATCAATCGGGTGGCCATGATTTCGACCTGCTGTTCGTCGACGCATTTTCAAGCGATTCGATTCCGGTCCATTTGTTAACGTCGGAATGTTTCGATCTGTATTTGCAGCACCTAAACGCCAATGGGATCATCGTGGTTCATATCACAAACAGATTTGTCGACTTGCGCAGCGTACTGTACTCTATCGCGCGCTCGAAGGAATTGGGCGCGGTTCTGATTGAGCATAAAAATGCCGAATTCGGAATTCGTACCCGTTGGGTACTGATGTCGCGAAATAATCGACTAGCCAGCGAACCCATCGTCCAGCGCCATCTGGCAGATTGGCCGACAGAAATGCCGACGATCATCTGGACGGATGATTTTTCCAGCCTGGCTTCCGTTGTGATCTGGTCGGCCAGAAGAAATTCCGATTAATCGTATGAGCTATCCGGGTCTGATGCACTTTGCGGTAAAACAACAGAGCATGGGGATTGTCATCGTCGCCGAAAAACGGCCGGGCCGATTTGACTCTACCCAACAGAAAAATGGCACAATTTCTCAGAATCGGATGGCGACAGGATGAGGATGAGCGAAAGCGAAAAAGAAATCACGATTACCCAAATGGAAAAATCCGGTCGTGCCCAATCGAATGATTTTGTGGCCGTCGAAGAACCGATGGAAATCCGGATTGTCTTTGGACCACCTGAACGGCGACGAAGCAAAAGCCTGTCAATTACCATGCGGACGCCGGGGCATGATTTTGAACTGGCAACCGGCTTTCTGTTTACCGAAGGAATCATTCGAAGTCAAAGCGAAATCCGAGGCATTGAACATTGTGGCCCGACCGTTTCAGGACGCGAGAAGCCCAATATCGTTCGCGTCGACTTGGATGAACGCGTCGAAATTGACATGCTGAAATTGCAGCGCCATTTTTATGCAACTTCGAGTTGCGGTATTTGCGGTAAGGCTTCGCTGGCAGCACTGAATCAACTGCAACTGCCACAAATCGACTCCAAGTGGCAGCTTTCGCGGCAGGCGGTCTTTGGATTGCCGGAAAAATTGCGACAAAAACAGAGCCTATTCGAAAGCACTGGCGGAATTCACGCGGCTGGTCTGTTCGATAGCGATTCCAATTTAATTTGCCTGCGGGAAGACGTCGGTCGACACAACGCACTCGACAAATTGGTTGGCCAGCTGCTGATCAATGATAGATTGCAACGACAGGACACCGTTTTGGTGGTCAGCGGCCGGGCCAGCTTCGAGTTGCTTCAGAAAGCTCTTACCGCGTCAATTCCGATCTTTGTCGCCGTGGGGGCGCCGTCCAGTCTGGCCGTCGAACTGGCGGAGCAATTTCGGATGACCTTGATCGGATTTACCTCCGCCTATCGTTTTAATGTCTATTCCCATCCGTTTCGCATTATTTGATGATTGTTTTCCGACGGTGAGAGACTTGTTGTCGCGAGTGATAGCATCTATTCGTGGACCGACAATCAATCGCTACGCGGTAGGTAATTAACCGAGATTGACACTGTTTGGGGCTTTGGATACTTTCGCAGAATTGGATTTAACTTTAGGACGCAGCATAACGCGAAATGAAAAACCAGCTGACGGTAATCGTTCCGTGCAAGGATGAACGGTTGAATATCCGTCACTGCATCGAGTGCTTTGACTCGATCGCAGATGAGATTCTGATTGCCGACTCCGGCTCGACGGATGGTACGCTGGAAATAGTCCGCCAGTTCGAAAAAGTTCGAATCATTGAGCGCGAATACAGATATTCGGGCGACTTCAAAAATTGGGCCA